>DASSTK010000026.1:0-12051 GCA_035707945.1 Sphingomonas sp. | reverse complement strand
GCCCGCGATCCGGCGCGTGTTCGCGGGAACGCTGATCCTCAATTCGGATTACGACCGGACGCGCGCCGAGGCGACGCTGGCGGCGGGCGAGGCGGATGCGATCGCCTTCGGCCGCCCCTTCATCGCCAACCCCGATCTGGTCGAGCGGCTCAGGGACGATCTGCCGCTCAATGCGCCCGAGCAGGCCACTTTCTACACCCAGGGGGCGAAAGGCTACACCGATTATCCGCTCGCCGCGGAGGCGCTGGCGGCCTGAGCGGGGGCTCCACCCGACCCCTCCCCCGGCAGGGGAGGGGGATCGGCTTCGCCCCCGCGCCTTCTAGAGCAGGCTGCCCTGCGCGCCGGGCTTGTGGGAGGCGCGGGTTTCTACGCGGGCGGCGCGGCGGTTGATCGGGGCGAGCGGGGGCAGCTTCGCGCCGGGGCCGTGGAATATGTCCGCAGGGGTGAGGATCTGGATGCGCGGGAAGGCGCCGAACTGCGTTTCGTGCACGCCCGCCGCCGCCGCTTCGGCCTGCATCGCGCGAGTCGGCTCATAGGCGGAAAGGAACAGGCCGTATTGATAGCCGTCGCGCTCCATCACGCCGCGCAGATCGCGGATCATGGCGACGCCGATATTCTGCCCGGCCTTGACGGAGATCACGCCGGTCGCGGTGGTCGACGCGGTTTCATAGGGATAGAAATGGCCGTCTATCCCCTTGTCCGCCCCCTTGCGCCCGCCGTCGAGCGGATAGCCGCCGACATGCAGGCAAAACCAGTTCTGGAACTCGTGCGGCTTCTCGGCGGCCAGGCGCAGCGCCGAATCCTTGTCCTTGGGCACGCCGATCGTCTCGAACCGGGCGGCATCGCCATAGCCCTCGCGCAACCGCTTCTCCACCAGGCCGATGGCGAGATGGGTCACGTCGATCCCGATCCACCGCCGCCCCAGCTTCTGCGCGGCGTCGACCGCCGTGCCGCACCCGCAGAAGGGATCGAGCACCACGTCGCCGGGATTGGAGGAAGCGGAGATGATCCGTTCGAGAAGAGTAAGGGGCTTCTGAGTGGGGTAGCCCAGCCGTTCGCCCGACGTGTTGCCAACACGCTGTATATCGGTCCAGTTAGTGCCGATCGGCTTTCCCTTTGTCTCGTCGAGATAAATCTTCAATCCATCCATGCGGGGTGAGCCATCTCGGCGGGTCAGTATTCGACCTTCTGCCCACCATTTCTCAAGCTGTTCCAAAGAGGCACCCCAAGACCTGTTCTCCGGCGGCTTTGTGCCTCTCCATTCAAACTGGCGCGAGGGATTCGCCGATGAAAAGGTCATATTTTCGGCCTTATACAAGCGGCCATCCTCATCTGGCCGGAACCGCTTGAGTTGCTCCGGGCCATACTCCTTATATTGCATGTTGAATGTGTATTGAGCCGATTTCGTGTAGAAAAAGATCACATCATTTGATCGCGTCCAGCCGAGCGTCTTCATGTTGTGCGAATTGGTTCGCTCCCACACAATTTCGTTCCGGAAGTTCTCGACTCCAAACACCGCGTCCAGCACCAGCTTGAGATAGTGGCTCGCGGTCGGATCGCAGTGGAGATAGAGGCTGCCGGTGGGCTTGAGCACGCGATGCAGTTCCACCAGCCGCACCGCCATCATGGCGAGATAGGCCATCATCGCATTCTCGCCGATCGCGGTCTTCATCGCCTGCATCAGCGTGTGGAGCTTGTGGTTGCCGCTCTGGGTGATCTCGATCAGCGCGGTCGAGGCGGCGGGGCCCCATTGCCAGGTGTCGTCGAACGCCTCGATGCTGGCGTCCGCGCCGCCGCCCGATTGGGATTTGAACAGGATATTGTAGCTGGCGTTCGAATTGAACGGCGGATCGAGATACACCAGGTCCACGCTTGCGTCCGCGATCTCGCCGCGCAGCACTTCGAGATTGTCGCCGTAATAAAGCCGGTTGGTCATGCCGCTCCCCTGTGCGCGGGCCAGCCTAGCCGCCGCGAGGGCGCGGGGCCAGAGCGTCATCGGGCCCGGCTCGCCGCGCTTCGGCCGGCCCCCGCAAAGTCCGCCGCCAAGGGAACGCTTTCGCCCCCGTCGCATTAAGCAAATGCCTTCGCCGCTGTTCAGGGGGGTGGGGGCCGCCGCCCTTCAACGGCAAGGGGAAAGCGATGGCGTTTCGGGAGCCGATGCCGGCCGCGCGTCCGATGCGGCCGGGATGTCGCCGGAGGAGCAGGGCCGCGGCCGCGCTGCCGCTCCTGCTGCTGCTCTCCGCCTGCTCGGGCGTGCTCGATCCGCAGGGGCCGGTGGGCTCGCAGGATCGGCTGATCATGATGGATGCGCTGGTGATCATGCTCGCCATCGTGATCCCCACCATCATCGCCACGCTGGTCTTCGCCTGGTGGTTCCGCTCCTCCAACGGCAAGGCGCGCTACCGGCCGGATTTCGTCTATTCGGGCCGGATCGAGCTGATCGTGTGGGGCATTCCCACCCTCGTCATCCTGTTCCTGGGCGGCGTCATCTGGATCGGCAGCCATCAGCTCGATCCCGCCGCCCCCCTCGCCCTCCAGACGCCCGCCGGCGCGACGCGCACGCCGGCCGTCAAGCCGATCGAGGTGCAGGTCGTCTCGCTCGATTGGAAGTGGCTGTTCATCTACCCCGATCAGGGCGTCGCCAGCGTCAACGAGCTGGTGATGCCGGTGGGCGCGCCGGTCCGCTTCTCGCTCACCTCGGCGAGCGTGATGAACAGCTTCTTCATCCCCCAGCTCGGCAGCATGATGGCGGCGATGAACGGGATGACGACGCATCTCAGCCTGCAAGCCGACAAGCCCGGCAATTACCTCGGCGAATCCGCGCAATATAGCGGGGACGGCTTCACCGACATGCGCTTCGCCGCGCGCGCCGTATCGTCCGCCCAGTTCACCGCCTGGATCGAGGCCGCCAAAAGCCAGGGCCCGGCGCTGAACGTCGCCGCCTATCACGAGCTGATGAAGCAGAGCCTCGACGTGCGGCCCTTCACCTATCGCGCCGTGCAGCCCGGTCTGTTCGAGGCGATCGCGGAGCGCAGGCTGCCCTCCGGCCCCGGGCCGACCGAGGGCCGGCCCAATCCCCAAACCTCGCCGCGGCCGGAGCATTGAGCATGCTGGGAAAACTCACCTGGGCCGCCATTCCGCTGGATAATCCGCTGCCGATCATCGCCTCGCTGGTGGTGGGGATCATCATCGTCGCGGTGCTGATCTGGGTGACGGTGCGGGGCTGGTGGCCCTATCTGTGGCACGAATGGATCACCAGCGTCGATCACAAGCGGATCGGCGTGATGTATATCATCCTTTCCGTGGTGATGCTGATCCGCGGCTTTTCCGATGCGATCATGATGCGCACCCAGCAGGCGGTGGCGTTCCATTCGGCCGGATACCTTCCGCCCGCCCATTACGATCAGGTGTTCTCAGCCCACGGCACGATCATGATCTTCTTCGGCGCGATGCCGATGATCATCGGGTTGATGAACTTCGTGGTGCCGCTGCAACTGGGCGTGCGCGACGTGGCTTTCCCGACGCTCAATTCGGTGAGCTTCTGGCTGACCGCGAGCGGGGCGCTGCTCGTCAACGTCAGCCTCGTCATCGGCGAGTTCGCGCGGACCGGCTGGCTGGTCTATCCGCCGCTTTCGGAGCTCAAATATTCGCCCGGCGTCGGCGTCGACTACTATCTGTGGGCGCTCCAGATATCCGGCGCGGGGACGCTGATGGCGGGCGTCAATCTGGTGACGACCATCCTCAAGATGCGCGCGCCGGGCATGGGCTATCTCAGGATGCCGATGTTCTGCTGGACGGCGCTTAGCGCCAACATGCTGATCATCGCCGCCTTCCCGATCCTCACCGCCACGCTCGCGATGCTGATCCTCGATCGCTACCTGGGCTTCCATTTCTTCACGAACAGCGCCGGCGGCAACATGATGATGTTCATCAACCTCATCTGGTGCTGGGGGCATCCGGAAGTCTATATCCTCGTGCTGCCCGCCTTCGGCGTGTTTTCCGAGGTCGTCTCCACCTTCTCGTCCAAGCCGCTGTTCGGATACCGATCGATGGTGGCGGCGACCCTGTTCATCACCATCGTCTCCTTCCTCGTCTGGCTGCACCATTTCTTCACGATGGGCGCGGGCGCGAACGTCAACGCCGCCTTCGGCATCGCCACCAGCGTGATCGCGGTGGGCACGGGGGTGAAGATCTACAACTGGCTGTTCACCATGTACGGCGGGCGCGTGCGCTTCACCACGCCGATGCTGTGGTCGATCGGCTTCATGGTGACGTTCGTGCTGGGCGGGATGACCGGCGTGCTGCTCGCCGTGCCGCCAGCCGATTTCGTGCTGCACAACAGCCTCTTCCTGGTGGCGCATTTCCATAACGTGATCGTCGGCGGCGTGATCTTCGGGGCGTTCGCGGGGATCACCTACTGGTTTCCCAAGGCGTTCGGCTTCCGGCTGGTGGAAAGCTGGGGCAAGGCCGCCTTCTGGCTGGCGCTGATCGGCTTCTGGGTGACGTTCGCGCCGCTCTACGTCACCGGGCTGGAGGGGATGACCCGCAGGCTCCAGCATGTCGACGTCGCCGAATGGCACCCCTGGATGCTGGTATCGGCGGCGGGCGTGGCGATCCTGATCGCCGGGGTGGTCTGCCAGGTCGTCCAGCTCTTCGTCAGCATCCACCGCCGCGACGAGCTGCGCGACACCACCGGCGATCCCTGGGACGGCCGCTCGATGGAATGGGCTACCCCCTCCCCTCCGCCGGCGTTCAACTTCGCGGTGATGCCGAACGTGGAGAACGAGGAGCCCTACTGGACGATCAAGCGCCGCGCGATCGAGGCGCAGCGGCTCGGACCCGAACCGCATTACGAACCCATCCATATGCCGAAGAACAGCCCCACCGGCGTCGTCACCGCCTTCTTCACCACCTTCATGGGCTTCGCGATGATCTGGCATATCTGGTGGCTGGTGGGCGTGGGCTTCGTGGGCGCCTACGCCACCTTCGTCGTGTTCGCGTGGCGCGACGTGGAGGAATATGAGGTGCCCGCCGAGGAGGTGGCGCGGATCGACCGCGCACGGCGCAAGGCCCGCCTCGAATGGATGGAACGCGCGGGAGAGGCGGCGTGAGCGCGGCCGGAACGCTCCCCGATCGCGCGCCCCACGGCGGGCAGGGCGACCCCTACAAGATCGGCCACCACGGCGGCGGCGGCCATCACGAGGCGACCGGGCACG
The DNA here is from genome assembly GCA_035707945.1 of Sphingomonas sp. Classification (GTDB taxonomy): domain Bacteria; phylum Pseudomonadota; class Alphaproteobacteria; order Sphingomonadales; family Sphingomonadaceae; genus Solisphingomonas. The sequence goes on along the minus strand of DASSTK010000026.1, from coordinate 6,835 downwards.
GCGAGGGCGGCCCGGCGTCGAAGCGGATCATCGTCGGCTACGGCTTCTGGATATTCCTGCTGTCCGACATCGTGCTGTTCTCGGCCTTCTTCGCCACCTACGCGGTGCTCGCGAAAGCCACCGCCGGCGGCCCGAGCGGGCGCGACCTGTTCGAGGTGGATCGCGTCGCGATCGAAACCGCCTGCCTGCTCGCCTCCAGCTATCTGTGCGGGCTCGCCTATGTCGCCGCGCAGGCGAAGAACATGCTGTGGACGCAGATCGGCCTGCTCGCCACCGGCCTGCTCGGCTTCGTCTTCGTGCTGCTGGAGGTGCAGGAGTTCGCGCAGATGGCGGCCGAGGGCGCGGGGCCGCAGCGCAGCGCCTTCCTCACCGCCTTCTTCTCGCTGGTCGGCTGCCACGGCCTGCACGTTTCGATGGGCCTTTTGTGGCTGGGCACGATGATGGCGCAGATATGGGCCAAGGGTTTCCGCCCCGCCATCATGCGGCGGCTGCTCTGCTTCAACCTGTTCTGGCACGCGCTGGACATCATCTGGGTCGCGATCTTCACGATCGTCTATCTGATGGGAGCGGGCGCATGACTGACCGCGAATATACCGACGGCGACAACGGCCATGACGAGGAGGATCTCGCCCCCGGCGAGGAGGCGATCGGCGGCAGCGGCATCGCCCACGGCATCAGCGGCTATACGCTGGGCCTGGCGCTCGCCGCGCTGCTCACCGTCGGCTCCTTCTATTTCGCCGGAAGCCGGGGGCTGATCTGGGGGCCGGGCATCCCGGTGGCGCTGATCGTGCTCGGCATCGCCCAGATCGGCATCCACCTCGTCTTCTTCCTGCACATCACGACCGGGCCGGACAACACCAACAACGTGCTGGCGCTGGCCTTCGGCTTCCTGATCGTGTTCCTGGTGGTGGTGGGGTCGCTCTGGATCATGGCGAACCTCAACCACAACATGACGTCGATGGCCGATGTGATCGCGATGCAGCGATGAGGGCGAGCGGCCAGAGTATCGATCCTTATCCGAGAGCCTCTTATCCGTTCGCCCTGAGGAGGGGCTGAGCGAAGCCGAAGCCCCGTCTCGAAGGGCATGCGCTTCGAGACGCCGCTTCGACAGGCTCAGCGCCTCCTCAGCACGAACGGGTCAAATTGAGCGCTCTGTACTTCAAAGGACGTCCGGCCCCAGCGCGGGATCGAGATCGCGGGGGCGGATGAAGCGGAGGAGGCGGCCGGCGGCGGGCGCGAGGTCCGCCCAGCGGTCGATCGGAAGCTCCAGCTCGGCGACGCTGGCGGTGGGATATTTCTCGCCGACGCTGCCGCGCGTCGCCGCCTGCTCCTCCCCGTCGGTCGCGGCAAGCAGCAGCACCAGCTCCTCGATCCCCGGATTATGCCCGGCGAGCAGCACGGCGTCCGCCGTATCGGGCGCGTCGTGCAGCACCTCCAGCAGATTGGCGGCCGAGCCGAGATAGACGCGGCGATCCCAGGCGGGGACGAAGCGGCGGCCATAGCCGTCGAACAGCGCATCGAGCGATTCGGCGACGCGCACCGCCGGCGAGGCGATCACCGCGTCGAAGCCGAGCCCCAGCCCGCGCAGGTGGCGGCCCATCGTCGCGGCGGCGCGCTTGCCCTTGTCGTTGAGCGCACGATCGAAATCCCGGACCGAGGGTTGATCCCAGCCGGATTTGGCGTGGCGAAAGGTGATCAGCCTTTTCATCCCGCCTCCCGGTTGGCCCTCTCCGGGGCCTGATGCCCGATGCCGTCGCGCTTGGGAAGCCCGGCGGCGATCCGCGCCGCCGCATCGTCCAGCGTCGTGCGGCGGATCGGCACGCCCGGCGGGAAAGCGTCGAGCAGGCGCGAGGGGGTGGCGGCGGAGAGCAGCACGAAGCGCCCGCTGTCGTCGGCGCGGCGGATCAGCCGCCCGAAGGCCTGGGCGAGCCGGGCGCGCACCACCTCGTCGTCATAGGCCGTGCCGCCGCCCGCCGCCCGGCGCGCGGCGTGCAGCACGGTGGGACGCGGCCAGGGCACCTGCTCCATGACGACGAGGCGCAGCGAATGGCCGGGCACGTCGATTCCGTCCCTCAGCGCATCGGTGCCGAGCAGCGAGGCGTGGGGATCGTCGCGGAAGATATCGATGAGCGTGCCGGTGTCGATCGGATCGACATGCTGGGCGTAGAGCGGCAGCCCCTCGCGCGCGAGTCGATCGGCTATGCGGGCATAGACCGCCTTCAGCCGGGCGATCGCGGTGAACAGGCCCAGCGTGCCGCCCCCGCTCGCCGCGATCAGCCGGGCATAGGCGTGGGCGAGCGCGGCCATATCCCCGCGCTTGACGTCGGTGACGATCAGCACCTCGGCGGCGCTCGCATAGTCGAACGGGCTGGGGGCCGCGAAGCGCTCGATCGCGGTGTCGAGGTGGCGCGCGCCGGTCCGCGCCTCGGCGCGCGCCCAGTCCCGCCGGGGGCCGGTCAAGGTCGCGGAGGTGACGAGCACGCCATGCGCGGGCTCCAGCACGGTGCGCGCGAGCGGCTGGCCGGGATCGAGCCAGTGGCGGTGGAGGCCGATATCGATCTCGCGCCCCTCGATGCGATCGACCGCGAGCCAATCGACGAAATCGGGATCGGGCGCGCCGCCCAGCCTCCCGAGCAGCGCGATCCAGCCGGCGATCATGCGGGTGCGCAGCGCAAGGCCGGCGGCGGCCCCTTCGATGCGGGCGCGCGCCGGGCCGTCCAGCCAGTCCGGCGCTTCCTCCAGCACCGCCAGAAGGCGGCCGGCGAGCGCGTTCATCGGCCGCATGAGCTGTTCGAGCGCGGCCGCGGCCTTGCCCGCCGCCTCGACCACCGGCCCGTCGAGCGCCGCCGCCTCCGTCTCGATGCCGTAGCCCGCGTCCGCCGCGGTGGCGCGGGCGAGGACGGCGCCGCGCACCGCCGCCAGCAGCTTCTCGATCGGGCCCATCGCCAGCCCCTCGGCGATGCGGCCGAGCCAGCCGTCGGCGACCAGCATCCCGCTCGCCTGGATCGTGGCGTCGAGCGCCGCCGCGCCCGCCTCGTCATAGGAGACGACATCGGCGAGGCGGGCGGCGAGCCCGCGCCTGCGCCCGCGCGAGGCGCGCTCCGGCCCCATGATCCAGCGGCGCAGCTCGATCGCCTCCTGCCCGGTCAAGGCGGCCGAGAAGGTCGAATCGGCGGCGTCGTGGAGGTGATGGCCCTCGTCGAACACGATGCGGCCGAGCGCGCGCCCTTCCTCGCGCCGCCGTTCGGCGAGCAGCATGACGAGCGCGTGGTTGGCGATCACGATGTCGGCCGCTTCCGCGCGGCGGACGCCGTGCTCGATGAAGCAGCGGCGATAATGCGGGCAGCCGGCATAGACGCATTCGCCGCGCCGATCGGTGAGCGCGTTGGCGCCCGCGCGGCGGAACAGGGTGGGAAGCCAGCCGGGCAGATCCCCGCCCACCATGTCGCCGTCGCGGCTATAGGCCGCCCAGCGCGCGACGAGTTGCGCCAGCACCGCCGCGCGGCCCTGGAAGCCGCCGTAGAGCGCATCCTCCAGATTGAGCAGGCAGAGATAATTCTCGCGTCCCTTGCGCACCGCCACCTTATTCCGGCGCTCGGCGGGATCAGGGAAGAGCCGCTGTGTCTCGCGGTCCAGCTGGCGTTGCAGCGCGCGGGTGTAGGTTGATATCCATACCGTCCCTTCGGCCTGCGCCGCCCACAGCCCGGCGGGGGCGAGATAGCCGAGCGTCTTGCCGATGCCGGTGCCGGCCTCGGCGAGCATCAGGCGGGGGCGGCCTTCGGCGAGGCGGGGGGCGAAGGCGCGCGCGGCGGCGGCGGCATAGGCGCGCTGGCCGGGCCGGGCCTCCGCGCCCTCGCCGGTAAGCGCGGCAAGGCGCTCGACCGCCTGCCCCTCGCCGATCGCGACGGCGCGCGGCTGCGGGCGGGGGGGCGAGTCCTCCCATTCGGGCAGACGGGCGAACAGGCCGCGTTCGGGCTTCTCCGGCGGCGCCATGCGCTGGATCAGCGCCTGCGCCCAGGGCCAGCGCAGCCGGGCGAGAGCATGGGCCGAATCCCAGGCCCCGGCGCGTTCGGGCCAATCGCCCGCCACGCTCCCGAGCAGCGCGTCGGCGCAGGCGAGCAGCGTGGCGGTGGCGGCGACATCCTCCTCCGGCGGCTCGAAGCCGAGGGCGCGCGCCAGCCCGGCCGGGGTCGGCACGGCGAAGCGGGCGGGGTGGACGAAGGCGAACAGCTCGAGCAGATCGAGGCCGGAAAGCTCGGCATATCCCAGCCGCTGCCCGATCAGCGGCGCGTTGAGCAGCACAAGCGGCCGCTCGGCGGCGAGCGCGATCGCCTCGCCCCGCGCCAGCGCGCGCACCCCCTCCCCGCGCGTGGCGAGCCAGACGCCGCCGTGGGTGGCGTGCAGGGCGAGCGGAGGGAGGGGGAAGGTCACGAAAGCCTTATAGGGAGGCGCGAACGGAAGGGAAACGGCCGAGCTTCCCCGGAGCGGGTCGGGAGAGGACCGGCGGCAAGCCCGGACAGGACGGCGGCATCGCCGGATAGTAGCGAAGCGCGGCCGCGTGGGCTAGGAGCGCCATCGCCATGACCGACTCCCCCGATGCCCTCCGCGCCGCCGCGCTCGTCTCCAAGGCCTGGCCCTACGAGGAGGCGCGCAAGCTGATGAAGCGCTGGCCGGACGGCAAGCCGGGCGGCGAGGCGGTGCTGTTCCAGACCGGCTACGGCCCCTCCGGCCTGCCGCATATCGGCACCTTCACCGAGGTCGCGCGCACGTCGATGGTGCGCAACGCCTATGAGGAGATGACCGGCGGCAAGACGCGCCTGATCGCTTTTTCGGACGATATGGACGGGATGCGCAAGGTGCCGGGCAACCTGCCGCACCCCGAGATGCTGGCCCAGCATCTCGACCAGCCGCTCTGCCGCGTGCCCGATCCCTTCGGCACGCACGAGAGCTTCGCCGCGCACAACAATGCGCGGCTGATGAGCTTCCTCGACGAGTTCGGCTTCGATTACGAGTTCCTCGCCGCCTCCACCGCCTACCCCTCCGGCCGCTTCGACGAGACGATCCGCGCGATCCTGCGCCATTACGACAAGATCATGGCCGTCATGCTGCCGACCTTGGGCGAGGAGCGGCGCAAGACCTATTCGCCGATCTTCCCCATCCATCCTGAGACCGGCAAGGTGCTCCAGACGCCGATCGAGGTGGTGGACGCCGAGGCGGGCATCGTCGCCTATGCCGATCCGGAAACCGGCGCGCGGCGCGAGCAATCGGTGCTGGGCGGGCGGGCCAAGGCGCAGTGGAAGGTGGATTGGGCGCTGCGCTGGGCGGCGCTCGGCGTCGATTACGAGATGGCGGGCAAGGATCTGATCGATTCGGTCACGCAATCCGGCAAGATCGCGCGGGTGCTGGGGGCGAAGCCGCCCGAGGGCTTCAATTATGAGATGTTCCTCGATGAAGCGGGCGCCAAGATCAGCAAGACCAAGGGCAACGGCCTCACCATCGAGGAATGGCTGACCTACGCCCCGATCGAGAGCCTGGCCTTCTACATCTATCGCGAGCCGAAGAAGGCGCGGCAATTGAGCTTCTCGGTGATCCCGAAGGCGGTGGACGAATATTATCAGTTCCTGGGCCTGTATCCGAACCAGCCGATCGAGCAGAAGCTCGGCAACCCCGTCCACCACGTCCATCTCGGCAAGCCGCCGGTCGTCGACATGCCGGTGAGTTTCGCGCTGCTGCTCAACCTGGTGGGCGTGGCGGCGACCGACGACAAGGCGCTGCTGTGGCGCTACGTCCAGCGCTATGCGCCGCAGGCGAGCCCGGAGAGCCACCCGGCGCTGGACCGGCTGATCGGCTACGCCATCGCCTATTTCCGCGATTTCATCGCCGCCTCGCTCCACCGCCGCGCGCCCGACGAGCGTGAGCGGTCGGCGCTTTCCGATCTCGACCGGCGGCTGGCGGCGCTGCCGGAAGAGGCGGACGCCGAGGCGATCCAGTTCGAGGTGTTCGAAGCGGGCAAGGCGGCCGGCTTCGAGCCGCTGCGGGACTGGTTCAAGGCGCTTTACGAAACTTTGCTCGGCTCCTCCCAGGGTCCGCGCATGGGCAGCTTCGCCGCGCTCTACGGCCTGCCCGGGACGCGCCGGCTCATCGCCGAGGCGATCGCGCGGCGGGACTGACGATTTCACGGAACTGTTGCGAACCTGCCACGGGGTCGGCGCGTTGTTGCGCGCGGTCCACCCCTTTCGGACTGGTGTTGCGCTTGGCCCTCGCGCCACGCCGCATCGGCCGCGCCGCCGCTTCCGCACGGCGCGGCCAACCGCGGGGTGGACCGCTCCCTCCCTCCCTCCGGATGACCGGATTCCCAGGCGTCCGAACCCGCATCTCCGCTTGACAGGAATAACCAAATCGGTTATGCTCCTGCATCTTGCCGATCGGATTCAGCCCATGCGCCTCCTCCTGCTCCCGTTTCTCGCGCTGTTCGCGGCCGCGTCCGCCTTCGCCAGGCCGCTCGACACCGCCGCGATCGACAGGGCGGCGATCGCGGCGCTGAAGACGACGCAGGTTCCCGCCGCCTCGATCGCGGTCGTTCAGGACGGCAGGATCGTCTATTCGCACGCTTACGGCACGCAGGCGCCGGGCGAGCCCGCCGTCACCGGCGCGCGCTATCCGATCGCTTCCATCTCCAAGCAGATCACCGCCACCGCGATCCTGATGCTGGCCGACGAGGGCAAGCTGAAGCTCGACGATCCGGTCGGCAAATATGTCCCCGGCCTGACCGACGGGGACAAGGTGACGATCCGCCAGATCCTCAGCCACACCTCGGGCTATCGCGATTACTGGC
>DASSTK010000025.1:0-5843 GCA_035707945.1 Sphingomonas sp. | reverse complement strand
ATCTCACGCGCATGAACGCACGTCCCTATGGCGATCTTACGGACCGCAAGGCCGATGTCGACAAGGCGATGGCGATCGATCCGAAACATCCCGAAGCGCTGGCCGCCAAGGCGCGCCTGCAGCGACGCGCCGGGGATTATGTGGGTGCGCTCGCCACACTGAAAACAGCGCTTCAGGCGAAGCCCGCAGATACTGATCTGCTCGTCGAACAAGGCCTTGACCACGCGCTTCTCGGGAAAGGGGATCTGGCGGACAAAGATTATGCCGCAGCAAGGGGCAACCATCCTACGTCGGTACTCTTGAACAATCTCTGCTGGGCAAAGGCGACAGCGAATGCCTCGCTCCCGTCCGCGCTGGAAGATTGCCGGGCCGCTGTCGCCGAGCAGCCGAAGCAGGCCAATTATATCGACAGCCTGGGCTTCGTGCTGCTGCGGCTCGGCCGGTATGACGAGTCGATCGCCGCCTATGATCGCGCGCTGGCGATCCAGCCGAAGCTGGCCCCTTCGCTCTACGGCCGAGCCGCGGCCGAGGCGCGCAAGGGCGATGCGGCCAAAGCGGCGGCCGATCGCGCGGCGGCGATCAGGCTTGCTCCGAAGATCGCCGATACCTTCCAGGGGTACGGCGTCGCCATGGACGAGCCCGCTCCGGCGGCCCCTGCCGCGAACCCGGCGAAGGAGAGCGCGTCAGCGGCCCAGCATTGATTCGGGGCGCACCACGCGATCGAAGGTCGCCGCGTCGACCAGGCCCAGCTCCAGCGCCGCCTGCCTGAGCGTCTGCCCCTTCCGGTGGGCGTGCTTGGCGATCTTCGCGGCGTTGTCGTAGCCGATTTCGGGCGCGAGCGCCGTCACCAGCATCAGCGAGCGATCGACAAGCGCGGCGATCCGCTCGCGATCGGGCTCCAGCCCCTCGACGCAGCGTTCGGCGAAGCTCGTCATGCCCACGCTCAGCAGGTCGATCGAGCGCAGGATGCTGGCCCCGATCAGCGGCTTGAACACGTTCAGTTCGAACTGGCCCTGCATGCCGCCAACGGTGATCGCCATGTGGTTGCCGATCACCTGCGCCGCCACCATCGTCAGCATCTCGCACTGGGTGGGGTTGACCTTGCCGGGCATGATCGAGCTGCCGGGCTCGTTCTCGGGCAGCTTCAGTTCGCCGAGGCCGCAGCGCGGGCCGGAGCCCGCCAGCCGGATGTCGTTGGCGATCTTGGTGAGCGAGACGGCGAGCGTGTTGAGCCGCCCGGAAAGATCGACCAGCGTGTCGTTGCTGGCCAGCGCCTCGAACTTGTTAGGCGCGGTTTCGAAGGGCAGGCCGGTGAGCGCCGCGATTTCCTTCGCGATCGCCTCGGCGAAGCCATCCGGCGCATTGAGCCCGGTGCCGACGGCGGTGCCGCCCTGCGCCAGTTTGGTGACGGCGTGCTCCACCAGCGGCGTGATGCGGATGCGGTTGCCGCGAAGCTGGGCGTAATAGCCGGAGAACTCGTCGCCGAGCGTGAGCGGCGTCGCGTCCTGAAGATGCGTGCGGCCGATCTTGACGATATCGCTCCAGGCCTTCGCCTTCTCCAGCAGCGCCCCTTCCAGCCGCTGGAGCGCGGGAAGCAGTTTCCGTTTCACCGCCAGCGCGGCGGCGATGTGCAGCGCGGTTGGGAAGCTGTCGTTGGAGGACTGGCTCTTGTTGACATGATCGTTGGGGTGGACGGGGGACTTGCCGCCGCGTTTGCCCGTCAACGCCTCGTTGGCGAGGCCGGCGATCACCTCGTTCACGTTCATGTTGGTCTGGGTGCCCGATCCCGTCTGCCAGATGACGAGCGGGAATTGATCGTCATGCTCGCCCGCCGCCACCGAGGCCGCCGCCGCCTCGATCGCCTCAGCAATATCGGGGGCGAGGCCGTAGGCGCGGTTCACCTTGGCGGCCGCCTGCTTCACGATGGCGAGAGCGTGGACGATGCCGACGGGCATCCGCTCGGACGCGCCGAAGGGAAAATTGTGGAGCGATCGCTCGGTCTGCGCGCCCCAATAGGCGGAGGCCGGAACTTCGATGGGGCCGAAGCTGTCGGTTTCGGTGCGGGTTTCCATGAGAAGCTCCTCCTTCTTCCCCTCTCCCGCTCGCGGGAGAGGGAGGGGCCCAAGCCGAAGGCTTGGGAGGGTGAGGGCACGCGCTCTAGTCAGATCACGGCCTCGCTTCGCTCGGCCCCTCACCCCGACCCTCTCCCGCTTGCGGGAGAGGGAGATTCGCTCACTTCTTCCGCTTGAAATCCACCGAGACGACGTTCGATCCGTCTTCGCTGGTGACGGCGGGCGTGTCGTTCTCGGGCTCGTGCGCCTCGGCCTCGCCGATATCGTCGGCCTGCGCCTGGAACTGGAGCGCGAAGTTGACCGCGGGATCGACGAAGCCGGTCACCGCCGCGAAGGGCACGGTCAGCTTGGAAGGCACCTGGTTGAACGACAGGCCCACCTCGAAGGCGTCCGGCCGCACCTTGAGATCCCAGAAGCGGTTCTGGATCACGATCGTCATCTCGTCGGGAAAGCGCTGGACGAGATGGGCGGGGATGTCGACGCCGGGCGCCTGGGTCTTGAAGGTGATGTAGAAATGATGCTCGCCGGGCAGCCCGCCGCCGCGCTCCACCTCGCCGAGCACGCGGCCGACCACGGCGCGCAGCGCCTCCTGCACGATCTCGTCGTAGGGAATCAGGCTGTCGGGCACGCTACCGTCGGTCATGTGCACCTCCTGAACGCGCCCGTCGCGACGGTCAAGCCGTTGCGCTCGGGCGTCCGTGCGCTATGAGGGCGCCGCCCAGCCCCGAGAGGACGAGCCGATGCGCCGCGCCCATGTCGAACGCACGACGAGCGAAACCAGCCTCGTGGTGGAGCTGAATCTCGACGGCGCCGGCCGATACGAGATCGCGACCGGGATCGGCTTCCTCGATCATATGCTGGAGCAGCTTTCCCGCCATTCGCTGATCGACCTCAAGGTGACGGCGAAGGGCGATCTGCATATCGACCAGCACCACACCGCCGAGGATTCGGCGCTGGCGATCGGCGAGGCGCTGTCCAGAGCGCTGGGGGACCGCAAGGGCATCCAGCGCTTCGGCGCGGCCTATGCGCCGATGGACGAGACGCTGACGCGCGCGGCGATCGACATTTCCGGGCGGCCCTATCTCGTCTGGAGGAGCGGCTTCACCCAGGCGAAGCTCGGCGATTTCGACACCGAGCTGATCGAGCACTGGTTCCACAGCTTCGCGCAGGCGGCGGGCGTCACGCTGCACGTCGAGACGCTCTATGGCCGCAACAACCACCATATCGCCGAAAGCGCCTTCAAGGCGCTGGCCCGCGCGCTGCGCGCCGCGATCGAGACGGACCCCCGCAAGGCGGACGCCGTGCCCTCCACCAAGGGCACGCTGGGCGGGGCTTGAGGCATGGCGGTCTTCCTGATTTCGCTGACCTACAAGAAATCGCTCGAAGAGGTGGACCGCCTTCTCGACGCGCATATCGCTTGGCTGAAGCAGGGCTATGCGGAGGGCCTGCTGCTCGCCTCAGGCCGCAAACAGCCGCGCACCGGCGGAATGCTTATCGCTTGCGGCGCGCGCGACGCGGTGGAGGCGCTGCTCGCCGACGATCCCTTTCGGCGCGAGGGCATCGCCGATTACGCGATCACCGAGGTGTCCTTCACCATGGTCGCGCCGGGGCTGGAGGCGCTGCAGGGGTGACGCTCGCGCTGATCGACTATGGCGCGGGCAATCTCCGCTCGGTGGAGAATGCGCTGCGCGCGGCGGGCGCGCGGGAGGTGCTGGTGTCGGCCGACGCGGAGGCGTTGCGTGGGGCGGAGCGGATCGTGCTGCCCGGCGTCGGCGCGTTCGGGGCGTGCATGGCGGCGCTGGCGGGTCTGCCCGGCATGATCGAGGCGCTGGAGCAGCGCGTGCTGCGCGAGGGCGCGCCCTTCCTCGGCATCTGCGTCGGCATGCAACTCATGGCGCAGGCGGGCGAGGAGCATGGCCGCCACGCCGGGCTCGGCTGGGTGAGCGGCACGGTGCGGCGGCTGCCCGAGCGACCCGGCCTCAAGGTGCCGCACATGGGCTGGAACGACGTGATCCCGGCGCGCCCGCATCCGCTGATCGCGCCGGGCGAGGCCTATTTCCTGCACAGCTATGCGCTGGAAGGGGCGGACGAAGGCGAACTGCTCGCCGTCACCGATCAGGGCGGCCCGGTAACGGCCGCGATCGGGCGGGACAATCTCGTCGGCGTGCAGTTCCACCCGGAAAAGAGCCAGCGCTACGGCCTGGCGCTGATGGAAAGGTTCCTCGCATGGCGGCCTTAACTGCGTTCCGTTCCGGGGAGGAACGGACATGACGCCCCTCATCATCTTTCCGGCCATCGACCTGAAGGGCGGGCAGGTCGTTCGCCTCGCCGAAGGGGATATGGGCCGCGCCACCGTTTACGGCGACGATCCCGCCGCGCAGGCGCGGGCCTTCGCGGACGCCGGGGCCGATCATCTCCACGTCGTCGATCTCGACGGCGCGTTCGCGGGGCGTGCGGTCAACGCCGGAGCGGTGGAGGCGATCGTCTCCGCCTTTCCCGGCCGCGTGCAGGTCGGCGGCGGCATACGCGACCGGGCGGCGATCGAGCGCTGGCTGGCGCTCGGCGTCGCGCGGGTGGTGATCGGCACCGCCGCGCTCGAACATCCCGATCTGGTCCGCGAGGCGGCGGCCGCGCATCCCGGCCGCATCGTGGTGGCGGTCGACGCGCGCGACGGCTTCGTCGCGACCAAGGGCTGGGCGGACGTGTCGGAGGTCCGCGTGGTCGACCTCGCGATGCGCTTCGCCGATGCGGGCGTTGCCGCCCTGCTGTTCACCGATGTCGGCCGCGACGGGCTCTTGAAGGGCTGCAATGTCGCCGCCACCCAGGCGCTCGCCCACGCAACGCCGATCCCGGTGATCGCCAGCGGCGGCGTAGCGGGGATCGAGGATATCGAAGCGCTGGTCGCGGCGCGCGAAGGCATCGTCGAGGGCGGCATCGAAGGCGTCATCACCGGCCGCGCGCTATACGACGGGCGGCTGGATTTGGCCGCGGCGCTGAGGGCGGCGCGGGGATGATGTGCTCGCCCTTCCCGCTCCTCCAGACCCGTCATTCCCGCGAACGCGGGAATCTCGATCGGCGGAGGGCCACGCGCGCATCACGCGATCCCCGCTTTCGCGGGGATGGCGATGGGAGGGCGGAGGGGGAGGGATGACCGTCCGCGTCCGCGTCATTCCCTGCCTCGATGTCGCCGGGGGGCGCGTCGTCAAGGGCGTCAACTTCGTCGATCTCGCCGATGCGGGCGATCCGGTCCAACAGGCGCGGGTCTATGACGCGGCGGGGGCGGACGAGCTCTGTTTCCTGGACATCACCGCCAGCCACGAGGCGCGCGGCACGATCCTGGACGTGGTGGCGCGCACGGCGGCCGTGTGCTTCATGCCGTTGACGGTGGGCGGCGGCGTGCGCTCCGTGGAGGACGCACGCGCGCTATTGCTGGCGGGCGCGGACAAGGTGGCGGTCAACTCCGCCGCCGTGGCCCGGCCCGCGCTGGTCGGCGAGATGGCCGGGCGTTTCGGCGCGCAATGCGTGGTCGGCGCGATCGACGCGCGGGCGACCGGCCCGGATCGCTGGGAAATCTTCACCCACGGCGGCCGCAAGCCCACCGGCATCGACGCGGTGGCCCACGCCCGCGATCTCGCCGCGCGCGGAGCGGGCGAGCTGCTCGTCACCTCGATGGACCGGGACGGCACGCGCGACGGCTACGATCTCGCGCTGACCCGCGCCATCGCCGACGCCGTTCCCGTGCCGGTGATCGCCAGCGGCGGCGTGGGCGAT
>DASSTK010000024.1:0-10232 GCA_035707945.1 Sphingomonas sp. | reverse complement strand
CGGCCGGATGGGATCGGGATGCTTTCGATCCCATCCGGCGGGGGTGAAGGGAACCGGAAGCGCCTACACGCTCCCCGCCGCCGCTTTCGGAGTGAACAGCCGCACGCCGAATACGGGGCCGGCGCTGTGGCCCTCATGCGGCTGGAAGCGCACGGTGACGCTGGATTTGCCGCGGGTCAGCGCCTCGGGCACCGGATAATCCACATCGACGAACTCGCCGGGTTTCAGCGAATCGAGCGTCTGGGTGGCGATCTTTTTGCCGTCGACCAGGATATCGAACAGGCGGTTGCGCTCGTCGCCCCAATAGGTCGCTTCAAGGACCAGCGGGCCGGGCTTCGCCTTCATGCGGAACTGGAAGAAGCCGCCGCTGCGCGCGTCGCGTCCGTTGCGGCCGCGATAGACGACCGGATAGGAGATGTCGGACGTCAGGTCGTGATCGCGTTCGGGCTGCATCTCGCCCAGGTGCATCACGTCCACCGAGCGCGCGGCGAGATCGGCGAGGCGCGCCTGCTCGGCGGCGAAGGCAACCTTCTCCTTCTCCCAGCCCGCATCGGTGAAGCGCTTGAAATAGACCGCGCTGCGCCGCTCGTAATTGCGATAGAAGGGGCCGAAGCGCATGTCCCCCGGGCGGCCGACGCCCTGCGTCTGGAACAGGGCTTTCTCCGCCGAAACGGGATGGAAGGCGGCGAGAATATCGCTCCCCACCAGCGCGGGCGCGGCGGCCTGCGCCTCCGGCTTGTCGGCCGGGCCGAGATCGGCGGCGAGCACCATCGGCCCGCGCAGCACGGCGATCGTGTCCTGATCGTCCGGCGTCGATTCGGCGCGCAACTCCATCGGCAGGGTGAGGGTGATCGTGTCCCCCGTCTGCCAGCGGCGCTTGATGACGGCATAGCCCCTGGCGCGCCTCAGCTCGGCCGGCCGGCCGTTGACCGCGAGCGTCGCGTTCTTCGCCCAGCCGGGCACGCGCATCGCGATGGTGAAAAGGCCGGGCTTGCCGAGCCTGGCGAGCTTGAGATTGACCACGCCGTCATAGGGATAGCCGGTCTGGAGCTCGAGCTCGGCCGCGCGATCGGCCCATTGGGCGCGCGAGGGGATGAACAGGTTGACCAGCAGCGCGTCCTTGCCCTGCCAGTAGATCGAATCGCCGTGCTTGGAGTGGCTTTCCATGCCGGTGCCGACGCAGCACCAGAAATCGTCCGTCGGCGAGGAGAAGCCCCGCTTGGTGCCGGACATCAGCGGCGTCATGTAGGTGAACATGCCGGTCGCCGGGTTCTGGGCGGCGAGGATGTGGTTGAGGTGAGTGCGTTCATAATAATCGAACAGCGCGCCGTCCGGCCGCCAGTTGAACATGTGCCGGGTGAGCTTGAGCATATTGTAGCTGTTGCAATGCTCACAGGTCTGCTCGGTGATGTGTTTGGAGATGAGATCGGGCGTGAAGAAATATTCGCGATCCGCGTTGCCGCCGATGACATAGCTGTGGTGCTTCGTCACCGCATCCCAGAAGAAGCTCGCGCCCGTGCCGGGGGCCTTGCGCCCGGTCAGCTCGTGAATGCGCGCGAGGCCGATCAGCTTGGGGATTTGCGTGTTGGCGTGGAGATTGGCGAGATCGTCCTGCCGTTTCTCCAGCGGATCGAGCACCTTGTTGTCATGGATGCGCTCGGCCACCGTCATCCACTGCTTGTCGCCGGTGCGGGCCGAAAGCTCGGCATAGCTTTCGTTCAGGCCGCCATATTCGCAGGCGAGCAGCTTCTGCATCTGCGCATCCGAAAGGGCGGCGAACACGCGCTGGAAATAGCCGGCGAGGCCCTTCGCCACCTCCAGCGCCTGCGCATTGCCGCACAGCTCGTTGGCGTCGAGCAGGCCCGCGAACAGCTTGTGGATGGTGTAGAGCGGGGACCAGGAGCCATTGAGATCGAAGCCGCCGGAGCGGATGTCCCCGGCCATCACTTCGCGGAACACCTCCTCACCGTCCGCCAGCGTGCCGTCCTTGCGCTTGCGGAGCAGCCCCGCGACATAGCCGTTGCCGCGCTTCTTCTGGCAGAGCGCCAGCTCGCTCACGATATAATCGACGCGGCGGCAAGGCTCGGCGTCGCCGGTCTGCGCGTGCATCAGCGACAACGCCGACAAATAATGGCCGAGCGTGTGGCCGGCGATGGTGTCGCTCTCCCACCCGCCATAGACGGGCGCCTTGGCGGGAAGCCCCGCGCCGGTGCGGAAATTGTGGAGCAGCCGATCGGGTTCCAGAAACATCAGATAACGGTGATTGGCGTTCACCGCGTCGAGGAAATGCGAGGGCAGCAGCCGCACATCCTTGAGCGGCAGCGGCGTCGGATGCGGGGGCAGCGCATCGGCCTCGGCCGCCTTGGCGCAGCCGCCGAGCCCGCTCGCCAGCGCCAGCATTCCAGCGCCGACCAGCCATTCCCGCCGCGAGCTGGTCCATTGCCGTTCCATTACCGTCTCCTTGCCTCTCGTTCGAAATACGTTATACGATTGCTCCGACAATACAAGCGGGAGGTGGCGTGATGAAGGCTTTTGCGGCGGCGGTGGCGATGGCTATGGCGACGGTTTCGACGATTCCTCTGACTGCGGCCGCGGCCGCGACGACTCCGCAGGCGCAATCCCCCGAGGACGCGCGCTTCAAGGCTATATACTCTGAGGAATGGGCCTGGCGCCAGCATCAGATGGCCGACGACGAGGACAGCGGGGACCGCATTTCCGCTCACCTGCCCGATGTCGGCCCGGCGGCGCAGGCGGCCAAGCTCAAGAAATGGACCGAGGTGCTGGCCGAGCTCGACAAGCTCGATCCCGCCAAACTCTCGCCCGAGAACCAGGTGAACCTGGAGGTCTATCGCAACCAGATCGCCATGCTGCTCGGCTCGCAGCGCTATCGCGACTATGAGCGGCCGCTCAACGCGGACACCAGCTTCTGGGGCAATGTCGCCGGCACGGCGCGCCAGCATTTCAAGACCGAGCAGGATTATCGCAACTACATCAGCATGATGCGCGACATCCCGCGCTATTTCGATCAGCAGATGGCGAACATGAAGGAGGGCGAGGCGCGCGGCTTCACCCCGCCCAAGATCACGCTGGAAGGGCGCGACGCCACCGTCACGCCGATCACCGAGGCGAAGACGCCGGAGGATAACCCCTTCTACGCCCCCTTCAAGAAAATGCCGGACACCATCCCGGCGGCGACCCAGGCGCAGCTTCGCGCCGAAGCCGTGGCGGCGATCCGCGACGCGGTGGTGCCCGCGCACAAGAAGCTGCTCGGCTTCCTGCGCGACGATTACATCCCCCACGCCGTCACCGCGATCGACGCCTATTCGCTGCCCGACGGCAAAGCCTATTACCAGTTCAAGATCAAGGAGTTCACCACCCTCGATCTGACGCCGCAGCAGATCCATCAGATCGGGCTCGAGGAGGTCGCCAAGATCCACCAGCAGATGCTGGACGTGATGAAGGAGGTGGGCTTCAAGGGCGATCTCCCCGCGTTCCTCACCTACCTCCGCACCGATCCGCGCTTTTACGCCAAGACGCCGATGGAACTGCTGAAGGACGCTGCCTGGATCGCCAAGAAGTTCGACGGCAAGGCCTCCACCTGGTTCGGCCGCCTGCCGCGCAGCCGCTTCGCCATCATCCCGGTGCCCGCGGACATCGCGCCCTTCTACACCGGCGGCCGCGGCGGGCCCGGCGTGTATCTGGTCAACACCTACAACCTGCCCTCGCGCCCGCTCTATTCGCTGACCGCGCTGACCCTGCACGAAAGCGCGCCGGGCCACGCCTTCCAGATGCCGCTCGCCGCCGAGAACAAGGATCTGCCGCCGTTCCGCCGCGACACCTACATCTCCGCCTATGGCGAGGGCTGGGCGCTCTATTGCGAGAAGCTGGGCGTCGAGATGGGCATGTACGAGACGCCCTATGACCGCTTCGGCATGCTGAGCTACCAAGCCTGGCGCGCGTCGCGGCTGGTGGTGGACACAGGCATTCACGCGATGGGCTGGAGCCGCGAGCAGGCGCAGAAATATCTTCACGACAACACCGCGCTCGCCGATCACGAGATTCAGACAGAGGTGGACCGCTACATCGCCTGGCCGGGGCAGGCGCTGAGCTATTATCTCGGCGAGAAGACCATCCTCGACGATCGCGCCAAGGCGGAGAAGGCGCTCGGCCCCAAGTTCAACATCCGCGCCTTCCATGACACGGTGCTGCAGATGGGCTCGGTGCCGCTGCCGGTGCTGACGGCCCGCATTGATCGCTTCATCGCCGAAGGCGGCAAGGGCCCTTATCCGGACGAGGAGAAGTAACGAAGCCGATCCGGCGCATTCGAATCCTCCACTCCCGCCGAACGGGCGGGAGGGGAGGGCTCCGCTCGCGTCAGCCCGCCACCGCGTCCGGCGCGCGGCGGGTGCGCTTGACCATCAGCTTGTTGAGCGCGTTCACATAGGCGCGGACCGAGGCGACCAGCGTATCGTGGTGCGCGCCGAGGCCGCGAACGGTGCGCCCGTCCTCCGCGAGCACCACCGAGACTTCCGCCTGCGCGTCGGTGCCGCCGGTGACGGCGTGGACCTCGTAGCGCTCCAGCATGGATTGATCGTGCGGCACGATCTCGCGGATGGCGGCGAACAGCGCGTCGATCGGGCCGCTGCCGCGCGTCGCCGCCGTCTTCTCCTTGCCCTCGACTTCCAGCGTCAGGATGGCGCGGGCCGGGCCGGTGCCGCAGTGGATCTCGACATCCTTGACCTGGATGGCGTCGTGCCCGCGCAGCACCTCGTCGTCGACCAGCGCGATGATGTCCTCGTCGAACACGGCCTTCTTGGCGTCGGCCAGCGCCTTGAAGCGGACGAAGGCGTCCTGGAAGGCGTTGTCGCCGAGCTCGTAGCCCAGCTCCTCCAGCTTGGCGCGGAAGGCGGCGCGGCCCGAATGCTTGCCCATCACCAGATTGGAGGTGGTGAGGCCGACGCTCTCGGGCGTCATGATCTCGTAGGTGGAGGCGTCCTTGAGCATCCCGTCCTGATGGATGCCGCTTTCGTGGGCGAAGGCGTTGGCGCCGACGATCGCCTTGTTGGGCTGCACCTGGAATCCGGTGATGCCTGAGACCATCCGGCTCGCCCGCGTGATCTCGGTGGAGACGATGTTGGTGCGATAGGGCATGACGTCGCCGCGCACCTTCAAGGCCATCGCGATCTCCTCGACCGCGGCGTTGCCGGCGCGCTCGCCGATGCCGTTGATGGTCGATTCCACCTGCCGCGCCCCCGCCATCACCGCCGCCAGCGTGTTGGCGACGCCCAGGCCCAGATCATTGTGGCAATGGGTGGAGAATATCGCCTTGTCCGCATCGGGCACGCGCCCGATCATGTCGCGGAACAGCGCGCCGTAGGTTTCGGGCGTGGCGTAGCCCACCGTATCCGGCAGGTTGATGGTGGTGGCGCCGGCCCGGATCGCGGTTTCGATCGCGCGGGCGAGGAAATCGGGATCGGCGCGGGTCGCGTCTTCGCCGGACCATTCGACGTCCGGGCAGAGATTGCGGGCGCGGGAGACGGAGCGCTCGATCGCGGCCAGCACCTCGTCCGGCTCCTTGCCCAACTTGACGCGCATGTGGAGCGGCGAGACGGCGATGAAGGTGTGGATGCGCGGGCGCCTGGCGTGGCGGACCGCTTCCCAGGCGCGGTCTATGTCGGCGTCGGCGGCGCGGGCGAGGCTGGCGATCGTCGCCTGTTTCACATGGCGCGCGACTTCGGAAACCGCCTCGAAATCGCCTTCCGACGCGATGGCGAAGCCCGCCTCGATGATGTCGACGCCCATCGCCTCGAGCTGATGGGCGACCTTCAGCTTCTCCTCGAGGTTCATCGAGCAGCCGGGGGACTGCTCGCCGTCGCGCAGCGTCGTGTCGAAAATCAGGATGGTGTCGGTCATGGCCTCGCCTCAATCCGGCCCCGGGCCGCGATCGGCCGCAAGGGGTCTGCTTCCCGTGATGTGATCCCTTAGGCGCAGCGCGGATCGTGCCCGCGCGCGAACGACGCGCCTAAGGGCGCGTAAGTCGAAGCAGGGAGAGGCGGATGCCCGCGATCATGCGCGCTGATTGGCGCAAGAGGGCGGAGCTGTCCAGCAATTTTTGAGGGTTTGGCCTTCGTAAGGCGACATTTTCGTTCACGCGAAGGCGCGAAGGCGCGAAGTGTGAAATCTCACGCAGAGACGCGGAGACGCGGAGGTGTTGCACTTGCTGTCGCGCGTCAGCGCGATCTTCATCCGATCGTATTCGGAATGAGGGCCGCTGGCGCGGCCGAGGGCACATCCTCTCTGCGTCTCCGCGTCTGCGTGAACCGCCTAACTCTGCTGCTCGAAGGCGGCGGAGATGGTGAGCTCGACGCGATCGGAGACGAGGGGCACGCCCGCGCCCACGCCGAAGGCGCTGCGGCTCAAGGTCATGCGCGCGTCGAAGCCCATCGCCGCGCCCTTGCCCATCATGCTCTTGCCCGCGCCGTGGAAATGGACCTGCATGACCGCCGGTTTGGTGACGCCGTGGATGGTGAGATCGCCTTCCACCCTCGCCATGTTGTTGGGGCCGGGCGTTATCTTCGTCGAGGTGAAGGTGGCGTCGGGGAAACGCTGCGCATCGAAGAATTGCGGCGAGACAAGCTCCTCGTTGAGCTTGTCGCTTGTGGTGTGGATCGTGGCGATCGGCACGGTGACCGACAGCTTCGCCGCGGCCGGTCGGGCGGGGTCGATCGTCAGCGTGCCCGAGGCGTTCGAGAGGAAGCCGCGGAAGATCGAGAAGCCCAGATGATCGACCGCGAACATCACCTGCGTGTGGTGCGGCTCGATCGCGTAGCTTCCGGCGACGACGCGGGAGACATCCGGCGCGCCGGGCGGGGCCTTGGGAAGCTGCGCGGGCCCCTGCGCCATGGCGGGGGCGGAGGCGATCAGCAGGGCGAGGGCGGCGGACAGCATGCGCATGAGAGAAATCCCCTTCGGACGCCGGCAGGCGTGCTGGCGTCCGAAGGGGCTGTCAAACGGATATTGGGCCGCCCGGCCTTGTCCGGATCAGCGCGAGTAGAACTCGACGACCAGGTTCGGCTCCATCTTCACAGGATAGGGCACCTCGTCGAGCTGCGGCACGCGCTGGAAGCTGACCTTGGAGGTGCCGTCCTGCGCGAGATAATCGGGGATATCGCGCTCGGAGAGGCCCTGCGCCTCGATCACCAGCGCCATCTCCTGCGCCTTGGGGCCGAGCTCGATCACGTCGCCCACCTTCACCAGGCGCGAGGCGATGTTGCACTTGACGCCGTTGACGCGGACATGGCCGTGGCTGACGAGCTGGCGCGCGGACCAGATGGTCGGGGTGAACTTGGCGCGATAGACCACCGCGTCCAGCCGGCGCTCGAGCAGGCCGATCAGGTTCTGGCCGGTATCGCCCTTCATGCGGCTGGCCTCGATATAGGCCTTCTTGAACTGCTTTTCGGTGACGTCGCCGTAATAGCCCTTGAGCTTCTGCTTGGCGCGGAGCTGGATGCCGAAATCGGTGGCCTTGCCCTTGCGGCGCTGGCCGTGCTGGCCGGGGCCGTATTCGCGCTTGTTCACCGGGGACTTCGGCCGACCCCAGATATTCTCGCCCATGCGGCGATCGAGCTTGTACTTGGCGCTGGTGCGCTTCGTCATGTGACTTCCTTCAATTGCGTCATGCCCCTTGCGAGGGCGGAAATGCCCGGAACCGCGCTGACGCGCCCGTGAGACGGAAGCTCAGGGAACGGCAGGGCGCCCGCTTCACCGGACGTGCGGGGCCAATTGCGTGGGCGCTCCCTTAGCGGCCGCGGCGCAAAAAGCAAGGCCAAGCGGCTGGCGTCCGCCCCGCGCCTGCGGCTAAGGGCGGAGCGTTTAATCTGATCCGTTCGTGCTGAGGAGCCACTGAGCGAAGCCGAAGTGGCGTCTCGAAGCAGCATGCCCTTCGAGACGTGCCCCGGATCAAGTCCGGGGTCAGCCCCTCCTCAGGGCGAACGGAAGTGGTTCGGATTTGGGGTTCGATGCTCTAAGGGCGGCGCATGACAGAGATACTCGACCCCGAAGATTGTTCGACCATGCTGGAGGTTCGCGCCGGCGTGGACGCGGTGGACCGCGCGCTCGCCGAGCTGATCGGCCGCCGTTTCGGCTATATGCGCGCCGCCGCCCGCATCAAGCCGACCCGCGAGGCGGTGCGCGACGAGCCGCGCAAGGCCCAGGTCATCGCCAACGCCCGCGCCAACGCCCGCGCCGCCGGCTGGCCCGAACAGGCCGCCGCCGATCTGTGGGAGATGCTGGTCGAAACCTCGATCGCCTACGAGTTCGATCGTTACGACGAGAGGGCCTAACCCCGCGGCCGCGGGTTCGCCAGCGAGGAGAGGACGCCGCGCAGGGTGCGAACCTCCTGCGCGTTCCAGCCGGGCTTGGTGAGCAGCGTCCGCAGCGTTCGTTTCGTGGCGGGCACGCGGTCGGGCGGGTAGAAATAGCCCGCGCTCTCCAACATCGTGTCGAGCTGCGCGATCATGCCGTCCAGCTCCGCCTGGGGAGCGGGGGGATCGAGCGCGGTCGCGGTCGGCTGGACGAGCTTCTCCTGCTTCGACCATTCATAGGCGACCAGGATCACCGCCTGGGCCAGATTGAGCGAGCCGAACTCGGGGTTGATCGGCACCGTCAGGATCGCGCGGGCGATGGCGACGTCGTCCGTCTCCAGCCCCGATCGCTCCGGCCCGAACAGGATGGCGGAGCGGCCGGCGGCGGCATGGATCTCGGCTGACGCTTCGGCAGGGGTCAGCACCGGCTTTGTGACGCCGCGCTTGCGCACGGTGGTCGCGTAGATGTGCGAGCAATCCGCCACCGCGTCGGCCACGCTGTCATAGACTTTCGCCTGCTCCAATATGCTGTCCGCGCCGGAGGCGGCGGGGCCGGCGTCCGGATTGGGCCAGCCGTCGCGCGGGGCGACGAGGCGCATTTCGGTCAGCCCGAAATTAAGCATGGCCCGCGCGGCCTTGCCGATGTTCTGGCCAAGCTGGGGGCGGACGAGGACGATGGCGGGTGTGCGTAGCGGTGCCTCGACTTCGCTCGGCACGAACGGCTGTTGGTCAGGTTTCAATAGTTTCTCCGTTCGCCCCGAGCGCAGTCGAGGGGCCTTGCCGGGCGGAAGCGCGCAGGTTCCGCTCATGCGGCGGTTGCGCCGCCAGTTTCAGCGCATTCCAGTCGCGGCGAATGAGGGCTTCCTTCTTGGCGCGGGACCAAGGCTTGATCCTCAATTCCGCCGCCAGCGCCTCTTCGCGCGTTGCGAAGCTTTCCGACCAGACCAGATTCACAGGCCGCCGATCATGGGTATAGCCCTTCACCTCGCCCGTCTGATGCTGGGCAAGCCGCCGCTCCAAATCGTCGGTATGCCCGGTATAGTAGCTGCCGTCAGAGCAGCGCAGGATATAGGCCCAGAACGCCATCGGTCCGCCCTATCCCTCGGTACGCCATCTCGACAAGCTCGATGCTGCTCGAACCGAATGGTGAAGAATATGCGCTCACCCCTTCCCCACCTCGCTTACATTGCCCGCGAACGCCTCGAAGTCCTTCGCTTCGGTGAAGTCCTTGTAAACGCTGGCGAAGCGGATGTAGGCGACGGGATCGATGCCTTTGAGGCCCTCCATCACCATCTCGCCGATGCGTTCGGAGCCCACCTCGTTCTCGCCGGAGGTCTCGAGCTGACGCTGGATGCCGGAGACGAGGCGGTCGATGCGTTCGGGGTCGATCGGGCGCTTGCGGCAGGCGATGGCGATCGAGCGTTCGAGCTTGGCGCGCTCGAACGGCTCGCGACGGCCGCCCGCCTTCGCCACCGTCACCTCGCGGAGCTGGACGCGCTCGAAGGTGGTGAAACGCCCGCCGCAGCCCTCGCACTGGCGGCGGCGGCGGATGGTCGCGCCATCCTCGGAAGGGCGGCTGTCCTTCACCTGGCTGTCTTCATGGCCGCAGAAGGGGCAGCGCATTTAGGCGTCAGTTCCAGTCATTGGGAACGAGGATATAATCTCCCTCGTCTCTGGGATTCATATCCGCACAACGTTCGATCGTCATTCTATGGACAACGCCGAACCTGGCGCGAGAAACAAACTTGTGGAGGCTGTAATCGGGGGGAGTAATGGTCTGAAGTCCTCCCTTCGTCGCGATCTGATCAAGCGTGGCATTGGATATTTCAAGCCAAACGATGGGACGGCAACGATGTAGAGTCTCCTTCA
>DASSTK010000023.1:0-4241 GCA_035707945.1 Sphingomonas sp. | reverse complement strand
CCGGAGCGATCGCGTTGTAGGCGAAGATGTCCGCGGGAATACAGTTCGGATCGGTGCCGTCGATCACCGAACGGCAAGTCGGCTTGCCGTTGACATTTACGACATCGATCGCACGCTGCGCCTTCACATTGTCGACATTGTTCAGATAGGTCTCGTGATAATGGACCTCCGAACGCAGGAAGTTCAGATCATAGCTGAAGCCCTTGGCGAAATCGCCGCGCAGACCGACGCTGTAGCGATAATCCTCATGCCGCAGATCGTCGCGGCGCGGGGCGCTGCCCGATCCGGTGAGGCGATAACCGATGAACGTGTCCTCGGTCGCCGGGGTGCCGGCCGCCGCGCCGCAAAGCGTGCTCGCCTGGCTGGCGGAGAGGAAGGGATTGTCGCAGTTGATGGTGAACAGGGTGCCCTGAAACAGGGCCGACGGCGCCGCCTGCGAGAAAGTGTGATCGTTCATGTACATGAAGCTGCCGTAGAGTTCGGCGAGCGGGCTGAACTTGAACTTTGCGAACGCGCCTGCGGTGTAGCGCTGGTCCGACCGCTGGAAATAGTTGGTCGGCGCATAATTATAGAGGAAGCTGGAATCGTAGGGCACCCAGCTGTGCTTGCCGTCCTTGGTATTGTTCAGCGTCTGGCCGGCATTGGGGCCGGTCAGCAGCGTGAACAGGCCATATTGGTTGTTGCTCGATCCGCCGCATTGGAGCGAGGTGCCCGCCGCATCCGAAGGATCGAGCGCGCAGGAGGACACATCGCGGGTGTCCTGCGTGACCGGATCGGTGTGGCGATAGCCCGCATAGACGGTGACGTTGCCCCGCCCGTCCGCGAAATTCTTGCCGAACGCGGCGTTGATATCCTGCTTGCCGCCGTCGATCACATTTTCGGGCGCGCGCTGATAGCCATGTTGATCGATCAGGCCGTGGATGAAGCTGTCATCGTTATTGTGCTGATAGAAACTGGTCTGCGCGTCCAGCCGGAAGCCGTTCAGATCATCCCGCAGGATGAAATTGACCACGCCCGAGAGAGCGTCCGAACCGTAAACGGCGGACGCGCCGCCCGTCACCACGTCGATGCGTTCGACCAGCGCGGAGGGCACGAAATTGGTGTCCACCGCCTGCTGCGGCAGCATGCGCCGCCCGTTGATGAGGACGAGAACGCGGTTGGAGCCGAGATCGCGCAGGTTGATGTTCGAGGTGCCGTCCGACCCGTTCGAGACATTCTCGTTCGCGTCCGCCGTGAACTGCGGCAGCTTGTTGAGCACGCTCTCCACGCTGGTCGCGCCCTGATCGCGGATCTCGGTGGAGCTCACCACCGCCAGCGGGCTGTTGCTGGTCAGGTTGGGGCGGCGGATGCGCGTGCCGGTGACGACGATCGCGTTGGCGTCGACCGTGTTCGCGGCCGCCTGCTGTTCCTGCGCCTGCGTCGGCGCGGCCGTGACCTGGGCGTAGGCGCCCGAGGAAAGCAGCGCCACGGCGAGCGCGCCCGCCGCGGTGTTTCGATAGAGCCGTCCGGTTCCGATGGTCCTGTTCATGGCATCCCCCTCCGATGTCGTTCGGGTTGTGGGGGGACGTGAAGCACGGTCCGACTTGTCTGTCAAATATTTTATACGATATTAAATCGGACATGAGACAAGCCGATGGAAACGGCCGATTAAATGACCTGTATGCGGAAAATATGGCGGCCGGAAGCGTTCCGAAAAAGCAGGGTATCGCGCTTTTGTCCGGTTAGATGGGCGGGCTTGCCGTCGATGGATGCCGAGGCGATGCGCCTGCCCTTCGGCAGCCGAATCCGGAGCAGCGTCTCGCCGGGCGCGCGCGGCGGCAGATGCGCCTCGCCCTCGATCGCCGCCCCGCCCTGCCCGGCGCGCATCGTGAAGCTCACCGGCCCCCAGCGGGTCGGCGCGGCCTCGATGCCGACCGTCTCGCCCGATTCGATCCAGCGCGTCGGCACCGCGCGAGCGAGGTGCAGCCTCTCCGCGTCCGCCTCCTCATAGACCAGCATCCAGCGAACCAGCATCGGGATGGTGAGTTGGGCGGGAATGCAGAACAGCGCCAGATCGCCGTCTATCCCCGAGACCTCGCCCGCCACCCAGCTCCCCGGCGTGTGCGCGTGGAAGCGGTGACTGTAAAGGAACAGCAGATAGTCCTCGATGCGATCGAGCCGCAGCAGCGCCTCGGCATAGCCGTAGGAGATGAAGCCCAATATGTCCCGCCCGGTCGGCCTGGGGCGGCCGATATTGGCGACGACGCCGATCGTGGTGCCGCCGTGGCCGCGCAGGCAATCCACCACCAGCGCCTCCATATCCGCCGGCAGCACGCCGGCCTGGAGCAGCTCGGCATAGGCGCGGTGCGGCCAGCCCTGCTCGGACGGGCGGCCGTGGCTCAGCGCCTCGCGGAACGTCTCCGTGACGCCCGGCAGCGGGCCGATATAGGGGGGCTTCAGATCGCGGCGGATATTGGCGCGCATCGCCTCGACCAGCCGCTTGCCCAGCCGATCGGCGCGGGCCGACCAGTCCGCCGCCTGCGCCCTTTCACCGCCGATCGCCGGCCACACCGCCGCGATCTCCCGCCAGCCGCGCACCGCGAAGGCGGAGTTCGCCCAATAGGGCTTCCACCAGAGCGTCGGATCGGGATGAAGGCAGGAATCGGATTCATTCCAGCCGTGGATCAGCCCATGGCCGCGATCGCCCGCAGGGAGCTTCAGGCTTTGCTCGTGCAACTCGGCGAGCAGCGCGGCGGTGGCGGCGATCTTGTCGCGGTGGCGGATCAGCGTCGCCGCGTCTCCGCTCAGCCTCATATAACGGGCGAGCAGCGCCAGCGTCAGGCCGAACTGCGCCGTCTCCGGCCCGCGCATGTCGACGAGGCCGTTCGGCAGCACGAAATCGGTGAAATACTGGTCCAGCACCGCGCGGGCCTGATCGAAGCGGCCCCACAGCAGATTGGCGTAAAGCGAACTGGTGAAGCTGTCCTGAAAACCGTCATACTCGGAACCGTAATAGTCCCGGTCGACCGCGCCATATTTGGGCCAGACGCCGCCGGGCCGGACGATCAACTCCTTGGCGAAAGCGTGCCGCGCCATGTCCGCCCATGTCGGATCGGGCAGCGTCGCCCGCGCGCCCTGGGCGAGTTCACCATGCCAGTAGCGGGCGAAGCGCAGCAGCGCGCGGTAGAAGGCGGCGGGCTCGGGCGGCTCGCGGCGCGGCGGGTAATCGGCGTAGCTGTAGCCATAGGCCGCCTCGACGATCCGCCCCTGCTCGATCCGGAGCGTGCGGTGCCAGGTCTCGACGATGAAGCGGTTGTCTATGTCGGTGTCTGCGAAGACGATCAGATCCCAATAGCCCCCCGCCGGGCGCGGGATGATCTTGTGGATCGCGGGCAGCCAGCCGCCGAGCAGCCCCTCGCGCCGCTTCGCCGCCATGTCGTCGCCGGACAATTCCGGGAAATGCTGCTCGGGGCGGAAGGTGCGGGTGCGGCCGTTCGGATAGACCGGCATCGTATCCTCGGCCTGCCGCGTGCCGACGAACGCCGTCCAGGGCAGGCGCGCGCCGATCTTGTCCGGCTCGAAGCTGGAGGCGCTGGGCGGCGCGGCGGCGCGCACCTGCTCCGGATCGGGATCGCCGCCGCCGGCGAGCAGCCTGTCCGCCAGCAGATCGGCCTCGGCGAGCGCCACGTCCCGGAGCTTCAGGCCAAGATAGGGCGGATCGGCGGTGGCGAACATCGCCTCGGTGCGCTTGTCGAGGCTCAGCGCGCCCCTGGACGAGACGAAGCGGATCGGCCCGTCCGGATCGCGCAGATCTTCCCACACCGTCCACTGCTCGCCCTCCTCCTCGAACGCGGCGATGCGGCTGTGCCCGGCGAACGCATCGGGCGCGAGCGGGGCGAGCGGGAGGGACGCGGCTTGCGCCGGCCGCGCCGTCGCCAGCAGCGTCGCGCCCGCGACCGAGCCTTGCAGGAAATCCCGGCGCTTCACGGGCGCATCTCCATGTCTTCGAGGGGGCGGGCGAGCAGCGGTGTGCAAGCGAGCGCCAGCACCACGCCGGCGGCGGCGATCGCCGCGTTCATCGCCCAGAAGCCCGCCGGTCCAAGCGGCGCATAGAAGCGGGCGAGCCAGCCGGCCGCGAGGTTGGCGACGAACAGCCCGGCATAGGCCACGCCCATCAGGGTCGCCGCCAGCCTCGCCGGAGCCGCTTTGGAGACGGCGGCGAGCAGCACCGGCATGACGAACAGATAGGCCGAGGAGGCGAG
>DASSTK010000022.1:0-6560 GCA_035707945.1 Sphingomonas sp. | reverse complement strand
ATGGCCAGAGTCGTCCTGAATCCCGAAGCGATCACGCCCGCGCCGGCTCGAACGTCAGCGCCACACCGTTCATGCAGTAGCGCAGGCCGGTCGGCTTGGGGCCGTCGTGGAAGACGTGGCCGAGATGGCCGGCGCAGCGGGCGCAGTGAATTTCGGTGCGCTCCATGCCGAGCGTGCTGTCCCGCCGCTCGCCGATCGCGTGGGGGAGGGGAGCCCAGAAGCTCGGCCAGCCTGTGCCGCTGTCGAACTTGGTGGCGGACGAATAGAGCGGCAGCCCGCAGCCTGCGCAGGCGTAAATGCCCTTGGCGTGGTTATGATCGAGCGGGCTGGAGAAGGGCGCCTCGGTCGCCCCGTGGCGCAGCACCTGATAGGCTTGGGGCGATAGCCGCCTTCGCCATGCGGCGTCGCTCAGATGGAGCGGCGCGGGCGTGGCGGCGATCGCGACGGAGGGGCCGTCCTCGCCCAGCAGCCGCCAGGCGACGACGAGCAGCCCCACCCCCCCGGCGAGCGCGAGCAGCTCGCGGCGATGGAGCGTGAAAGGCGGAGAGGGCTCCTCCATGCCCGGTATGATGAACCTCTGCCGGCTTCTGCGCAATAACGATGGAATTGGGAGATCGCCGGAGTGACATCCCCTCTCGGTTGAACTCGCCGCGCGGCCGCGCTAGGGAGCGCCGATCGTCCGGGCGGCT
Organism: Sphingomonas sp.; assembly: GCA_035707945.1. Lineage (GTDB taxonomy): Bacteria > Pseudomonadota > Alphaproteobacteria > Sphingomonadales > Sphingomonadaceae > Solisphingomonas. Next base: position 5,871 of record DASSTK010000022.1, on the reverse strand, counting down.
CGCCCGGCGCGCCTGACCTTTGCCCGAAAGACCGCCCGCCCGATGCTGATCACCTTCCTTCTCGTCGTCCACGCGATCATCGCGGCGCTGCTTGTCGGCGTGATCCTGATGCAGAAGTCCGAAGGCGGCGGGCTGGGCATGGGGAGCGGCCCCTCCGGCCTGATGACCGCGCGCGGCGCGGCTGATTTCCTGACGCGGGCGACCTCGATCCTCGCCACCCTGTTCGTGCTGATGGCCTTCCTGCTGGCGGGCATCGCCTCCTTCCGCGGCAAGCCCGGCGCGATCGACACCAGCCTGGCGCATCAGCCCGCGCCGACCCCGATCACCGCTCCGACCGCGCCGGTGACGCCCACCGGGAATATCCCGATGATGGGCTCGCCGATCCCGGCCGCGCCGACCACGCCGCAGCCCCAGCAGGCGACTCCGCCCGCCGCCACGGGCGCGCCCGCTCCCAAGACCGAAAGCAAGGCGCCCAGGGCCGCCGAACGCCACGCCGAGGCGGCGAAGTCCGCGCCCGCGCCGGCCCGGCTCAAGACCATCCCGGTTCCCACCGGCAATACGACTATCGGCATCAACGGCGTGACGACCGGCAAGGCGCCCTCCACCAACCGCGCCGCGCCCGCGCCGCGCAAGGCGGCTCCGCCGGTCTTCTCGATCGCGCCCAAGCCGGGCAACGCGCAGTCGAGCGTGCCGACGGTCAGCCCGCCGCCGCCTTCCGCCGGCAACAGCGCCCAGCCGCAATAAGCATCTGATTTTATGATCCTCGCCGCTCGCGCTTCGGCGCGGGTCGTTCCTTGTTGCGTTTTGTTCGGAGTCGCCGCCTTGCCTCTCCCGGCCTTTGCCCGCTAAGCCCATATTCCCATGGCGCGGTTCATCTTCATCACCGGCGGCGTGGTCTCCTCGCTCGGCAAGGGTCTCATGGCGGCGAGCCTCGCCGCGCTCCTCCAGGCGCGCGGCTACAAGGTCCGCATCCGCAAGTTCGATCCCTATCTGAACGTCGATCCGGGGACGATGAGCCCGTACCAGCATGGCGAAGTGTACGTCACCGACGATGGCGCGGAGACGGACCTCGATCTCGGCCATTACGAGCGATTCACCGGCGTGCCTTCGCGCCAGAGCGATAACGTCACCTCGGGCCGCATCTATCAGACGATCATCGCCAAGGAGCGGCGCGGCGACTATCTCGGCGCGACGGTGCAGGTGATCCCGCACGTCACCGACGCGATCAAGGCCTTCGCGCGCGCCGACACCGACGATCTCGATTTCGTGCTGTGCGAGATCGGCGGCACGGTGGGCGACATCGAATCGTTGCCCTTCATGGAAGCGATCCGCCAGCTCCGGAACGATCTCGGCCGCGACCGCACCGCCTTCGTCCACCTGACGCTGGTGCCGTTCATCGCGGCCGCCGGCGAGCTCAAGACCAAGCCGACGCAGCATTCGGTGCGCGATCTGACCGCGCTCGGCATCCAGCCGGACGTGCTGGTCTGCCGCTGCGAGCAGCCGCTGCCGCAGGGGGAGCGCGCCAAGATCGCGCTGTTCTGCAACGTGCGGCCCGAAGCGGTGATCCCCGCGCTCGACGCCGAGACGATCTACGGCGTGCCGCTGCAATATCATGCCGAGGGGCTGGACGCGGAGGTGCTGCGCGCCTTCGGCATCGATCCGGACGCCAGCGTGCCGGATATGCGCCGCTGGGTGGAGATCACCGATCGCCTCGCCAATCCGGAAGGCGAGGTGACGATCGGCGTCGTCGGCAAATATACCGGCATGAAGGACGCCTATAAGTCGCTGCACGAGGCGCTGGTCCACGGCGGCATCGCCAACCGGGCGAAGGTCAACATCCGCTGGATCGACGCCGAGTTGTTCGAGGAGCCGGAGGCGGACATCGCCCGGCAGCTCGAGCCGATGCACGGCATCCTCGTGCCCGGCGGCTTCGGCGAGCGGGGATCGGAGGGCAAGATCAGCGCCGTCCGCTTCGCGCGCGAACGCGGCGTGCCCTTCTTCGGCATCTGCCTCGGCATGCAGATGGCCTGCATCGAAGGGGCGCGCAACACGGCGGGGATCACACGGGCCTCCACCACCGAGTTCGGCGAGACCGAGGAGCCGGTGGTCGGCCTCATCACCGAATGGATGACGCCGGAGGGCTTGCAGAAGCGCGAGGCGGGCGGCGATCTGGGCGGCACCATGCGGCTCGGCGCCTATCCGGCGACGCTCGCCGGCAACAGCCATGTCGCCTCGGTCTATGGCGCGACCGCCATCTCCGAGCGCCACCGCCACCGTTATGAGGTGAACGTCCATTATCGCGCGCCGCTGGAGCGGGGCGGCCTGATCTTCTCCGGCATGTCGCCGGACGGCGAGCTGCCGGAGATCGTAGAGCGGCCCGATCACCCCTGGTTCGTGGGCGTGCAGTTCCACCCCGAGCTCAAGTCCAAGCCTTTCGATCCGCACCCGCTGTTCGCCAGCTTCATCGAAGCGGCGCTGAGGCAGAGCCGGCTGGTCTAGCTACAGCGTATAGCCGCCGTCGCTGGTCAACACCGCGCCGGTGACGGTCGCCGCCTCATCGGAGAGGAGGAAGGCGATCTGGGCGGCCACCTCCTCCGCCGTGGCGTAGCGGCCGAGCGGAGTCGCCATGCCGGCCATCGCCGCGAACGCCGCCTCCTCGCTTCCCTGCGCGGCGACGAGATCGTCGAAGAAGGCCATGCCGCGCCAGATCGGCGTTTCCACGCCGCCGGGCGCGATCGCGTTGACGCGGATGCCCTGCGCCGCGCTTTCCCTGGCGGCCACCTTGGCCAGATGGATCACGGCCGCCTTGGACGCGCCGTAAGCGGCGACTCCCGGCTCCGCCTTCAGGCCCGAAGCCGACGCGGTGAGCACGATCGCGCCGCCGCGTCCGTCCATAGCCCGCATTGCGGCGCGCAGGGTGAGAAATGCGCCGTCGAGATTGACGGAAAGGATGCGCCGCCACTCCGCGAAATCCAGTTCCGCGATCGGCCCCGCGCCCGCCACGCCGGCGTTGACCAGCGCAAGACCGAGCCCCTCCAGCTTCGGGACGAGCGCCTCCCACAGAGCCTCGTCGGCGACATCGCCCGGAACGGCGGCGGCGACCGCCGGGCCGAGCGCCTCTGCCGCGCGCGCCAGCTCCGGTTCGTCGCGATCCACCAGCACCAGCCGCGCTCCGCGTGCCGCAAGATGGCGCGCCGTCGCGAAACCGATGCCGGAGGCGGCGCCGGTGACGAGGGCGAGACGATCGGTGAAGTCCGTCATTGGGGAGCGACTAACCGCGAGGCGCCAACGCTTCAAGTTAACCGGACGACAACCCTTATCCGCTAGGCCGGGCGCTCGCCTGAGCGGTGGGGCCTTTTTCATGTACATGCGATCCGCGATCGGTTTCGCCATCCTGCTCGCCAGCGCCTCGTGCGTGGGGCCGCGCACGGCTGTCGAAGCGCCGTCCGCCGCGCCAGCCATAGCCGTGAAGCAGCCTGTGGCTCCGGCCCCGGCGTCCGTGGTTCCGGCCGGACCCTCCGCGGAGTTGCTCGCCATCGCGCCGCTGGTGAACGCGGATTCGCCGGCGAGCCTGCTCACCGAAGCCCCGGCCTTCGTCAACACCGCCGAGGGCGAGAACGCCGACCGCGCGCTCGATTGCCTTACCGCCGCCGTCTATTACGAGGCCCGTTCCGAGCCGCTCGACGGCCAGCGCGCGGTCGCCCAGGTGGTGCTGAACCGGGTGCGCAACCCCGCCTTCCCCAACAGCGTCTGCGGCGTCGTCTATCAGGGCGCGAACCGCTCGACGGGATGCCAGTTCACCTTCACCTGTGACGGCTCCATGTACGCCCGGCGCGAGCCCGCCGCCTGGGAGCGCGCCCGGAAAGTGGCCGAGGATGCGCTGACGGGAAGCGTCTATGCGCCGGTGGGGCTCGCCACCTATTACCACACCACCACCGTCTCGCCCGCCTGGGACGCGGACGTGATCAAGGTCGCGCAGATCGGTGCGCATAATTTCTATCGCTGGGGCGGCCGGTGGGGCGGGCTGCTCGATTTCCGGCAGCACTATGCCGGGGTGGAGCCCTCGCTGGCGCAGGCCGTGTTGCTGGGCGATAAATCGACCGACGAGATTCTCCAGGAGATCGGCGGCGTGACGATCCACCGCGGCGGCTCGACCGTGGCGGCGGGTTCAGGCCCCGCCATGCGCTCGGGCGTGCGCGTCCATTATGGCGATGCGGGCCCGCTCGCGCCCGCCGATCCCGCTCCGGCCTCAGCCGCCGCCGCGACCTGAGGAGTCAGCACTCCACCACGTTCACGGCGAGCCCGCCGAGGCTGGTTTCCTTGTACTTGCTGCGCATGTCCTCCCCGGTCTGGCGCATCGTCTCGATCACCTGATCGAGGCTGACGATGTGTCGCCCGTCGCCCTGCAGCGCGAGATAGGCGGCATTGATCGCCTTGATCGCGCCCATCGTGTTGCGCTCGATGCAGGGAATCTGGACGAGCCCGCCGATCGGATCGCAGGTGAGGCCGAGATTATGCTCCATGCCGATCTCGGCGGCGTTCTCCACCTGCGCGTTGGCGCCGCCGAGCGCCGCGGCGAGCCCGCCCGCCGCCATCGAGCAGGCGACGCCCACCTCGCCCTGGCAGCCCATCTCGGCCGCCGAGATCGAGGCGCGCTGCTTGTAGAGAAAACCGATCGCCGACGCGGTGTAGAGGAAACGCAGCGATCCCGCCCGGCTCGATCCATGCACGAAGGTTTCGTAATATTTGAGCACCGCCGGGATCACCCCCGCCGCCCCGTTGGTCGGCGAGGTGACGACCCGACCGCCGGCGGCGTTCTCCTCGTTGACGGCGAGCGCGTAGAGGCTGACCCACTCGAACACCAGGCTGGGATCGGCGCGGGGCCCGCGTTCCAGCAGCCGCTCCCTGATCGCGCGGGCGCGGCGCTGGACGTGGAGGCCGCCGGGCAACTCGCCCTCGCCCTTGCAGCCGCGCTCGATCGAGGCGAACATCGCCGCACGGACATTCTCCAGAAAGGCGTCTGTCTCGGCCGCCTCGCGCCAGGCGCTTTCGTTGGCGCGCACGATGTCCGCGATCGCAAGCCCCTCCGCCTCGCCGATCGCCAGCAGCTCGGCGGAGGAGGAGAAGGGGTAGGGCTGGCGGATGTTGGCGCGGGGCGGCGGCTCGCCTTCCATGCGGATCGCGCCGCCGCCGATCGAATAATAGCGGCGCGTCAGGCGGCTGCCGTCGGCGAGCACGGCGGTGAAGGCCATGCCGTTGGGATGGCCGGGCAGAAAGCTCTTGTGAAAGACGAGATCCTTGGCCTCGCAGAAGGGCACCGGCTCCCCGCCGCCGAGCGGCAACTGCCGCTCCTCGCGGATGCGGGCGACGAGCGCGGGCACGCCGTCCGGGTCCACCGTCTCGGGCGTCTCGCCGGCGAGGCCGAGCAGCACCGCCATGTCGGTCGCGTGCCCGCGCCCGGTGAGCGAGAGCGATCCGTAGAGATCGCATTTGAGGCGGACGGGCCTGATGCCGTCCTCCGCCAGCATGCGCGCGAAGGCGCGGGCGGCGCGCATCGGCCCCACCGTATGCGAGCTCGAAGGCCCGATGCCGATCGTGAACAGGTCCATGACGCTGAGCGGCGCGGCATTGGCGTCACGTTCCGGCCGCGCCGATTCGGTGTTTCTCTCCATGCCGGCCATATGGGGATTCGGCCGGCTTTTGGCACGCGTGAACTTTGGTGGCGGGCCCGAAGGCCCGCTCCCGTCGGACGGCTCAGTTCCTGTCCTTGTCCACCAGCTTGCCCGCGCCGATCCAGGGCATCATAGCGCGGAGACGAGAGCCGACCTGCTCGATCGGATGCTCGGCGGCGAGCTTGCGGGAGGCCTTGAG
>DASSTK010000021.1:0-6841 GCA_035707945.1 Sphingomonas sp. | reverse complement strand
ACCATCGAGGTGCAGCCCCACCGCTTCTTCACCCGCGACGGCGACGACGTGCGCCTCGATCTGCCGGTCCGGCTGGACGAGGCGGTGCTGGGCGCCAAGGTGAAGGTGCCGACGGTGAACGGGCCGGTGATGCTCACCATCCCCAAGGGATCGAGCTCGGGCAAGGTGCTCAGGCTCGGCGGCAAGGGCTTCCACAAGGCGGGCGGCGGGCGCGGCGACCAGCTCGTCACGCTCCAGGTCGATCTTCCCGTCGAGGATGCCGCGCTTCGCCAGTTCGCCGAAGGCTGGACTTCGGACAAGATACGCAACCCGCGCGCCGCGTTGGGCGTCTAGCCAGGGTAATGTCGGAGGGAACGCCCGAAAACAGGTCGCAGGCTCAGGCCCCGGCTTTCGCGCCCGATCGGGTGGTGGTGCAGGTGCCGGAGGGCTCGCCCGAAAGCCCCGAAGCGCGCGCCCGGCGCGGCGTTTTCGCTCGCGTGGGGCTCAGCGCGCGTGCGATCCAGATTCTCAAGCGCGTCGGCATCGGCGTCTATTCGGACGGCTTCATCCACGCCGGCAACCTCGCCTATCTGACGCTGCTGACGCTGTTTCCTTTCTTCATCGTCATCGCCGCGCTGGCGCAGCTTTTCGGGCGATCGGGGGATGGCGCGCAGGCGGTCGCCTCCTTCCTCCAGGTGCTGCCGCCCAGCGTCGGAGACGTGCTGCGCCCGGCGATCCGCTCCGTTCTCGCCGCGCGCACCGGATTGCTGCTGTGGCTCGGCGCACTCGTCGGCGTCTGGACGGTGGGAAGCTTCATCGAGACGATCCGGGATATTCTCCGCCGCGCCTACGGCACCCGCTCCAAATACGGCTTCTGGCATTATCGCCTGAGCGCGCTGTTCCTCATCGTCACCTCGGTGGTGCTGATGATGATCGCCTTCACGGTGCAGGTGGCGCTGACCGGGATCGAGCAGTTCGTCTATCGCCTTCTCCCCTTCGCGCAGACGGCGGCGGGCTGGATCGGCATTTCCCGCCTCGTGCCCGCGGCGGTGCTGTTCGGCGCGCTTTACAGCCTGTTCTATGCGCTCACCCCCGGCAAATACCGCGTCACCGCCTGCCGGAAATGGCCGGGCGCGCTGTTCACCGCCGTCTGGTGGATGGCGGCGACCGCGCTGCTGCCGATCGTGCTGGGGCTGCTCGGCGGGTATGATCTCACTTACGGCAGTCTTGCGGGCGTGATCGTGGTGCTGTTTTTCTTCTGGCTGGTGGGCTTCGGGCTGGTGATCGGCGCGCACCTCAACGCGGCACTGGCGGAATCGCCCCTGCCGAGCGTAAAGGAGCCGGCCGAAGCGGATTGAGGGAGGCGGCATGGCCGGTCTGATGGAAGGCAAACGCGGGCTTATCATGGGGCTCGCCAACGACAAGTCGCTGGCCTGGGGCATCGCCCGCCGGCTCAGCGAACAGGGCGCGGAGCTTGCCTTCAGCTATCAGGGCGAGGCGCTGGGCAAGCGCGTTCGCCCATTAGCGGAGCAACTTGGCTCGGATTTCCTGATCGAGTGCGACGTGGCGGACATGGAGAAGCTCGACGTCGCCTTCGAGACGCTGAGGGCGCGCTGGCCGACCATCGATTTCGTCGTCCACGCCATCGGCTTTTCGGACAAGAACGAGCTGCGCGGCCTGTTTGTCGACACCAGCCTCGACAATTTCCTGATGACGATGAACATCTCCGCCTACAGCTTCGTCGCAGTGGCGAAGCGCGCGCGAGCGATGATGCCGGACGGCGGCAGCCTGCTGACCTTGAGCTATTACGGCGCCGAGAAGGTGGTGCCGCATTACAACGTGATGGGCGTCGCCAAGGCCGCGCTGGAAACCAGCGTGCGCTATCTGGCGATGGACCTGGGGCCGGAGAAGATCCGCGTCAACGCCATCTCCGCCGGCCCGATCAAGACGCTGGCGGCGAGCGGCATCGGCGACTTCCGCTACATCATGAAGTGGAACGAGCTGAACTCGCCGCTGCGCCGCAATGTGACGATCGAGGATGTCGGCGGCGCGGGGCTCTATCTCCTCTCCGATCTGGCGAGCGGCGTGACCGGCGAAATCCACCATGTCGACGCCGGCTACAACGTCATCGGCATGAAGGCCGAGGACGCACCCGACATCGCGCTGGCCTGACATGACGGGCGTGGTGATCGAGCGCGCCGCGCCCAAGGACGCATTCGACGTCGACGAAATCCTGCGCGCCTGCTTCCCGCGTCCGGCCGAAGCGATGTTGGTCAAGCAGCTGGCGATCGACGGCGACCTCGTGCTGCTGCTGATCGCGCGCGACGAGAAGACGAAAGCGCCGATGGGGTTGGTCGCGTTGAGCCGGATGCACGTCGCGATTGGCGGCGACGCCGTGCCTTCGGTCGCGCTGGCGCCGCTCGCAGTGATGTCCGAGTACCGCCGCTCAGGGGTGGCTGCCGCTTTGGTGCGGACCGCGATCGACGACATGCGCAGCGCCGGCGCGCTGCTGATGTTCGTACTCGGCGAGCCGGGCTTCTATGAACGGTTCGGCTTTTCGAAAACGAGCGCCGAAGGCTTCGATTCGCCTTATGCCGGGCCGTATTTCATGGCGCTGGAATTGCAGGGCGGGTTGCCGTGCGGCCGGCGCGGGCTGGCCGATCACGCTCCCGCCTTCGCCGCGCTGGAGGAAACCGAATGAGCTTCAACAGCTTCGGGCGGGTCTTCCGTTTCACCACCTGGGGCGAATCGCACGGGCCGGCGCTGGGCGCGGTGGTCGATGGCTGCCCGCCGGGGCTGCCGCTTACCGAAGCCGACCTCCAACCCTGGCTCGACAAGCGCCGCCCCGGCACATCGCGCTTCACCACGCAGCGGCAGGAGCCGGACCGGGTCCGCATCCTCTCGGGCGTGTTCGAGGGGCGGACAACCGGCACGCCGATCAGCCTGATGATCGAGAATGTCGACCAGCGATCGAAGGACTATTCGGAGGTCGCCAGGGCCTATCGCCCCGGCCATGCCGATTATACTTATGACCTCAAATACGGCTTGCGCGACTATCGCGGCGGCGGCCGCTCCTCGGCGCGGGAAACGGCGGCGCGGGTGGCGGCGGGGGCGGTGGCGAGGCTCGTTATCCCGGAGGTGCGCCTCCGCGCTTACCTCGTCGAGCTTGGCGGGGATGCGATCGACCGCAACGCCTTCGACGATGCCGAGATCGATCTCAATCCCTTCTTCTGCCCCGATGCCGCCGCCGCGAAGCGCTGGGAAGCGATCATGGACCGCACCCGCAAGACCGGCTCCTCGGTGGGCGCGATCGTCGAATGCGTGGCGGAAGGCGTGCCCGTCGGCTGGGGCGCGCCGCTCTACGCCAAGCTCGATTCGGAGCTGGCGGCGGCCTGCATGTCGGTCAACGCGGTCAAGGGCGTCGAGATCGGGGACGGCTTCGCGGCGGCGCGGCTGACCGGCGAGCAGAACGCCGATCCGATGCGCCCCGGGCCGGCCGGCAAGCCCCTGTTCCTCGCCAACCATGCCGGCGGCGTCGCGGGCGGAATCGCCACCGGGCAGCCGATGGTGGTGCGGGTGGCGATGAAGCCCACATCCTCGATCCTCACGCCGGTCGAGACGGTCACGCGCGAAGGGGAGGCGAGCGAAATCCGCACCAAGGGCCGCCATGATCCCTGCGTCGGCATCCGCGCCGCGCCGGTTGTGGAGGCGATGGTGGCGCTGGTGCTTGCAGATCAGAAGCTGCTCCACCGCGCCCAATGCGGCGAGCTCTGACCGAAAACGCCTGCTTTCCAAGATTATAAGTTGAAGTGGTCGCATCAAGAGGCCGAGCGAGCATATTTCGGGCGCGACGAAGCGTTTCTCCCGTCTGAAACCCATAACGGGAGAGACAATATGCGTGTGATGCTTTTCGCGGCCGCCGTGGTTCTGGCGCCCGCCGCGCTCGCCGCGCAGACCACCACCACCGGCACGCAGGCCGCCACCGGAGCGCAGGCCCAGACCATGACGCCGCCGGCCGACACGGCGACCAGCCCCGGCGTCACCCCTTCCACAACGGGCGCAGGGGACGTCGGGGCCGGCGTGAACGCGACGACTCCGGCCGGCGATCTCAGCGGGCAAACCAATATGAACGCCGCCGCTAGCGCCGGCGGCAACAGCATGGGCGCGATGGACAACAGCATGACCAACGGCGGCCCGCACAAGGCGAAGAAGAAGCACAAGCGCGACTCGACCTGGCCGCGTTGAGGCCGGGCAAAATGAAAGGGCCGGGGCCTTGCGCCCCGGCCCTTTTCTCAATCCGCGAAGGGATCGCGGACCAGGATCGTGTCCTCGCGCTCGGGGCTGGTCGAGACCAGCGCGACAGGGCAGCGGATCAGTTCCTCCACCCGCCGGATATATTTGATCGCGGCCGCCGGAAGCTCCGCCCAGCTCCGCGCGCCCTGGGTGGACTGGCTCCAGCCCTCGATCGTCTCGTAGATCGGCTCCACCTGCGCCTGATCGGCGGCGTGGGGCGGCAGGTAATCGAAATGCCGGTCGCCGATGCGATAGCCGGTGCAGATGCGGATTTCATCGAAGCCGTCGAGCACGTCCAGCTTGGTCAGCGCCACGCCCGATATGCCGGAGACGGCCGCCGCCTGCCGCACCAGCACCGCGTCGAACCAGCCGCAGCGGCGCTTGCGGCCGGTGACGGTGCCGAACTCGTGGCCGCGCGTGCCGAGCTGGTCGCCGGTCTCATTGTCCTGCTCGGTGGGGAAGGGGCCGGAGCCCACCCGCGTCGTATAGGCCTTGACGATGCCGAGAACGAAGCCGGCCGCGCTCGGCCCCAGCCCCGAACCGCCCGCCGCCGTTCCGGCGATGGTATTGGAGGAGGTGACGAAGGGATAGGTGCCGTGATCGACGTCGAGCAGTACGCCTTGCGCGCCTTCGAACAGAATGCGCTTGCCCTCCGCCTTGGCCTCGTTGAGCGTCACCCACACAGGTTTGGCGAAGGGCAGCACGACGGGGGCGATTTCGGCGAGGTCGCGCATCAGCCGCTCGCGGTCGATCGGCGGCTCGCCGAAACCGGCGCGCAACGCGTCGTGATGCGCGCAGAGGCGATCGATCAGCGGGCCGAGGCTGTCGAGATGGGCGAGATCGCACACCCGGATCGCCCGCCTGCCCACCTTGTCCTCATAGGCCGGGCCGATGCCGCGCCGGGTGGTGCCGATCTTGCCAGCGCCGGATGCGTCCTCACGCAACCCGTCCAGATCGCGGTGGAACGGCAGGATTAGCGGGCAGGTCTCGGCGATCTGGAGATTGTCCGGCGTGATCGAGACGCCTTGCGCGGAAAGCTTGGCGATCTCGTCGCGCAGATGCCAGGGGTCGAGCACCACGCCGTTGCCGATCACCGACAGCGTGCCGCGCACGATGCCGGAAGGGAGCAGCGAGAGCTTGTAGGTCTGGTTCCCCACCACCAGCGTATGACCGGCGTTGTGGCCGCCCTGGAAGCGCACCACCACCTCGGCGCGCTCGGCGAGCCAGTCGACGATCTTGCCCTTGCCCTCATCGCCCCACTGGGCGCCGACGACGGTGACGTTGGCCATGAGTATCAGTCCTGCGAGAGAGGGTGGAGGGCGCCGTCCGCCCAGACATGGGTGCAGCCGAGCGCGCGCGGATCGTCATCGGCCCCAAGCGCCGCAAGCGTGGCGCGGCCTTCGGCATGGAGCTTGCCCGCAATCTCGGGCGGCGCGCCGAGCGGCAGGAACACGCGGTCACGCCGCTCCGTCGCCAGCCCCGCGCCGACCAGCGGATCGAGATACAGAGAAAAGCCGACCGCCGCCTCCTCGCGCCCGTCCGGGTGGAGGATCGAATAGCTGCCGCCGCGCCCCACCTCGCCGCGCACGCCTTCGGCGAAGATCGAGAAGCCGATCCAGCTCTGATATTCGAAGCCGTGACGCTCGGTGGGATCGAGGGTGACTGTCGCGCGGCCGTCGATCGCGGCGGCGATGGCGCGCACGCCTTCCAGTCGCGAGGCGAGATGGCCGCCCGCATCGATTGCTGCCAGCTTCGTCAGCGCCGCCTCGACCGGGCCCGCCGCCTCGATCAGCGGCAGATAGGCGGACGCGCCGAGCGCGGCGAGCGCGCCCGCATCCTTGCCGTCGAGCTTCGCGATCACCGCCTCCACGTCGGCGACGGGCATCGGCCCTCGGGCAAGCAGAGGGACGAGATCGGGCAAGGTCAGGTCGATCGAAAGCCTGTCCGCGCCCGCTCCTCCCAGCGCATCGAGCGCCACCCTTATCGCCTCGATGACGGCGGCCACGGCGTCGCTGCCGATGATCTCGCAGCCCGCCTGGCACATCTCGCGCTCGGGGCGGAGCTGGCTGCCGCGCACCTTCAGAACCTGGCCCGCATAGCAGAGCCTCAAGGGGCGCGGCCGATGGGCGAGGCGCGTGGAGGCGATGCGGCCGACCTGGGCGGTGATATCGGGGCGGAGCGCCAGCGTCCGCTGCGATACGGGATCGACGACGCGCAGCAGATCGGTCGCGCGCGAGGATTTGAGCCGCCCCACCAACGTCGTCTCGAACTCGACGAGCGGCGGCTCGACGCGGGCATAGCCGTTCAGTTCCGCGGTCCACAGCACCGCGCGCCGAACCCGCGCCAACGCCTCCGCCTCGGGCGGAAGCCGATCGCGCAGGCCTTCGGGGAGGAGGGAAGGGGATGTCATCGCGGGCACGCTCTTAGCGTGGTTTCGCGCGGATGCTAGGGCGAGAGCGCCGGAGCCGGTCAAAGCTTCTGAGAGAGAGCTGAAGGATTCAGCTATCACCGCATCAGGAAGTTCACCAGCTCCTGCGGGGTCACGCCGCCGTCATGGTTGGCGTCGGCG
>DASSTK010000020.1:0-3174 GCA_035707945.1 Sphingomonas sp. | reverse complement strand
CGCTCTCGCCGCGTTGGCGAAGGAAGGGGCGGGTCAGGCGGTGCAGACCATCCGCGCGCCCTTCGCGGGGGTCGTCACCGCGATCCCGGTGGCGCAGGGCGATCGCACCCAGCCGGGCGCTGCGCTGGCCACCGTGGCGCGCGCCGGGGCCATCGTCGTGACCGTGGGGGTTCCGCCCGAGTGGGCGGGAAGCGTGAAGGCGGGGCAACGCGCCCGCATCCATCCGCTTGACGGCGGCGCTCCGCTTTCCGGGCATGTCATCCGCGTCGACAGCGCGCTCGATCCGCAGACGAAGATGATCGACGTCGATGTCTCCTTCCCGGCCGGCGCGCTGGCCTCGGGCGCGGGCGCGAGCGTCGAGATCGCGACGGGCGTGCGCTCGGGCTGGCTTGTGCCGCACAAGGCGGTCGTCACCGCCGACGGGGCGCCGCATGTCTTCCAGGTCGTGGACGGCAAGGCGCATAGCGTGCCGGTTCAGGACGTCGAAGCCGGCAGCGACACCGATCTAGTCGAAGGCGGGATCGATCCCGCCCGGCCCGTGATCGTCGACGGCGCCTTTCAGGTGCAGAACGGCGATGCTGTGCGCGTGAAGGCCGCGCGCTGATGGCGTTCCGCGCCATCCTCGAACGCCAGTCGCGCGCGATCGTCACGATCGCGGCGGCCTTCGCGCTGGCGGGGGTCGCCGCCGCCTTCTCCCTTCCGATCGGGCTGTTCCCGCAGGTTTCCTTCCCGCGCGTGGTGGTCGATCTCAACGCCGGCAGCAGGCCCGCCGATCAGACCGTGCTTTCCGTCACCCGGCCTATCGAGGAGACGGTGCGCACCGTGCCCGGCGTGCGCGAGGTGCGATCCGATACCTCGCGCGGCGCGGCGCAGATCTCGATCGATTTCGGCTGGGGCCGCGACATGGTGGCGAGCACGCTGATGGTGGACGCCGCCATCGCGCGGGCGCTCCCCTCGCTGCCGTCCGGCGTGACCTACGATGTCCGGCGGATGGACCCCACCGTCTATCCGATCATCTCCTATGCGCTGGTCTCGAGCACGGTTCCGCAGACGCAATTGCAGGATATCGCCAATTTTCAGATCACGCCCCTGCTCTCCTCGATCCAGGGATTGTCCGAAGTCGCGGTGCAGGGCGGGGACACCGCCGAGGTGGAGGTGCTCGCCGATCCCGCGAGGCTCGCCAACTACGGCCTGACGATGGCCGATCTCGCTAACGCGATCCGCGCGAGCAACGTGCTGAGCGCGACGGGGCAGGTGCAGGATCGCGGGAGGCTTTCGCTGGTGGTGGCGGATAACAGCCTCGTCACGGCGGCCGCCGTCTCCAACGTCGTCGTGAAGGCGTCGCCCACCGGCGTGGTGCGGGTAGGCGACGTCGCCACCGTGCAGAACGGCGTCACGCCCAAATGGCAGCGCATTTCCGAAGACGGCAAGCCCGCGGTGCTGCTCAACATCTTCGAGCAGCCGGACGGCAATGCGGTGCAGATCGCCAGGCAGGTGAAGGAGAAGCTGGCCCATGTCCAGCTTCCGCCCGGCGTGAAGCTGGTCAACTGGTACGATCAGAGCACGCTTGTCACCCAGTCCTTCGGCAGCGTGCGCGATGCGGTGCTGATCGGCCTGGTGCTCGCCGCGGGCGTGCTGCTGTTCTTCCTGAGAAGCTGGCGGGTGACGCTGGTAGCGGTAATCGCGGTTCCGGCGACGCTCGCCGCGACCGTGCTGGTGCTGAGCCTGCTCCACATGAGCTTCAACCTGATGACGCTCGGCGGGATCGCCGCCGCCGTCGGCCTGCTGATCGACGACGTGATCGTGATGGTGGAGCATATCGCGCGGCGCGCGGGAGCCGGCGAAGGCGGGGGAGAGGAGAAGCTGACGGGCAAGGCGGCGGTGCTTCCGGCCGCGCGCGAGTTCATGGCGCCGCTGACCGGATCGAGCCTCGCCACCATCATCGTCTTCCTGCCGCTCGGTCTGCTGTCCGGCGTCACCGGGGCCTTTTCCAAGGCGCTGTCGATCACCATGGGCTCCGCGCTCATCATTTCCTGGGCGATGACGGCGTTCGTCGTGCCCTTGCTGGCGCGCTGGATCGTCGATTTCAAAAAATGGCGCGATCCCGGTCACGACAAGAGCGGCTGGCTCGATCGGCAGCATGATCGCGGGCTCGCCGTTCTCGATCGCCGCCCCTGGCTCCTCGCCGTCATCATCATTCCGTTGCTGGCGCTCGGCTATATCGCCTATTCGAACGTGCCGACCGGCTTCATGCCCAAGGTCGATCAGGGCAGCTTCATCCTCGATTACCGGGCCGCGCCCGGAACCTCGCTCACCGAAACGAGCCGGGAATTGGCGCAGGTCGACGCCATTCTGAAGGCCGATCCCCAGATCGAGACATTCTCGCAGCGGCTCGGGACGACGCTGGGGCAGGCCGAACTCGGCCAGAGCTTCCGCGGCGACATATCGGTCAAGCTCAAGGCCAATCACAGCGAGCCGACCGAAAAGGTGATGGAGGACGTGCGCAAGCAGATCGAGGCGCAGGTGCCCGGCATCGAGGTCGAGCTCGCGCAGCTCATGGAGGATCTGATCGGCGATCTGACGGCGGTGCCGCAGCCGATCGAGATCAAGCTCTTCGCGACGGACAGCGGCGTGCTGCGGCCGCAGGCGGAGAAGATCGCGGCGCTGATCGAAAAGATTTCCGGCGTGGTGGAGGTGAAAAGCGGGGTTCAGCTCGCCGGCGATGCGCTCGACGTGAAAATAGACCCGATCCGCGCCGCGATGCAGGACATCACTCCGGCCGAGATCGCCACCCAGCTCAACGACGCGCTGACCGGCTCGATCGCCACGTCGCTTCCGCATCCCACCAAGATGGTCGACGTGCGGGTCCGCCTGCCCGGCGTCGCCGATCTGACCGAGCAGCAGCTCGCGCAACTGCCGCTGCGCGCGAGCGACGGCCATATCGTCCAGCTTTCGCGTGTCGCCGATATCGTGCGGCAGACCGGCCAGCCGCAAATCTCGCGCGATAATCTCGAGCCGATGATCGCGGTGACGGGCCGCATCGAAGGGCGCGGCATGGGCGCGGCGATCGCCGACGTGAAGGCGGCGCTGGCCCGGCCCGGCGTGCTCGCGCCGGGCGTGCGCTATGAGCTGGGCGGGCTTTACCAGCAGCAGCAGATCGCCTTCGCGGGCCTG
>DASSTK010000019.1:0-10916 GCA_035707945.1 Sphingomonas sp. | reverse complement strand
GAGGAGGTGGAGCCTTATATCCGCCACCGGCTCGAACTGGTCGGCTGGAAGGGGCGGCCCGATTTCAGCCATGACGTGTGGGCGGCGCTCTATCGCCATTCGGGCGGCCTGCCGCGCCGGCTCAACATGCTGGCGGGCCGCGTTCTGCTGCACGGATCGGTGGAGGGGCTGGACCGCATCGAGGCCGCCACCGTCGATCTCGTCGCCGCCGATATGGCCGACGAACGCGCCGCGCCCGAGCCGATCGCGCCAGTGGCCGTCGAGACGCCGCGCCGCCGCGCCGCCGACGCCGCGCCGCCGGCCGAGCCGATCGTCCGCATCGTGCGCGAGCATGACGCCGAGACGCTCGACCGCATCGCCTTGCTGGAGGAGCGGCTGGACGAGCAGGAGGCGGCGATCCGCCGCGTGCTGACCCTGCTGATCGACTGGGTGGAGCGCGACGAGGCGCTCGATCAGGGCCGGCAGCATTACGGCACCGCGCATTGAACGATGGGGCAGGCTCCGACGCCTTGCCGACGCAGGCCGGATTCGATCGGCGCGCCGATGCGCGGCCCCGCCAAACGGTCCGCGCCCGAACCGGCCCTTGATCCCCCGCCCGTCGCGAAGGCGGAGCCGGGGCTCCTGCGCAACGCCCTTTCGGTGGACGTGGAGGACTGGTTTCAGGTCGGCGCGTTCGAGGGCGTGATCGACCGTTCGGACTGGGCGTTCCTCGAAAGCCGGGTCGAGCGCAACACCGAGGCGGTGCTGGCGCTGTTCCGCCGCGCGGAGGTGAAGGGCACGTTCTTCACGCTGGGCTGGATCGCCAAACGCGCGCCGCATCTGCTCCGCCGCATCGTTTCCGAAGGGCATGAGATCGCCAGCCACGGCTGGGATCATCGCCGCGTCTTCCGCATGGGGCCGACCGAGTTCCGCGCCGATCTCGCCCGCGCCCGCCAGGCGATCGAGGATGCGGCGGGGGCGGCGGTGATGGGCTATCGCGCGCCGAGCTTCTCGATCGACGCACGCACGCCCTGGGCGCATGTCGTGCTGGCGGAGGAGGGCTACGCCTATTCCTCCAGCGTCGCGCCGGTGCGCCACGATCATTATGGCTGGCCCGAAGCCCCGCGCTTCGCGTGGCGGCCCATCCCCGAATCGACCATGATCGAGTTGCCGGTGACAACGGCGCGGTGGGGCAAGCGGACGCTCGCGGCGGGGGGAGGCGGCTTCTTCCGTCTGCTGCCCTATCGCTTCAGCGCCTGGGCGATCCGGCGGGTGAACGAGGCGGAGCGGCCCGCCGTCTTTTACTTCCATCCCTGGGAGATCGACCCCCGCCAGCCGCGCGTGGCCAAGGCGCCGCTCAAATCGAAGCTCCGCCATTACAGCCGGCTCGGCGCGATGGAGGGCAAGCTCGAACGGCTGCTCGGCGATTTCGCCTGGGATCGGGTGGATCGCGTCGCCGCGAGCCAGGCATGAACCCGGCCGAAGCGGTGGCGCCGCTCCGCGTTCGCGAGGATGCGAAGGCGGAGGCGGTGGAGGCGTTCGTCGCCGCGCAACCCGAAAGCACGCCCTTTCACCGCCCCGCCTGGCTCGCGGCGGTCGAGGCGGGGACGGGCCAGCGCGCGCATATGCTGACGGCCGAGCGCGGCGGCCGGATCGAGGGCGTGCTGCCGCTCACCGCCGTCCGCTCCGCGCTGTTCGGCAAGGCGCTGGTGTCGAGCGGTTTCGCCGTCTCCGGCGGCGTGCTGGCGGAGAACGAAGCGGCGGCGCAGGCGCTGATCGCGGCCGCATGGGGCCTGGCGGAGCGGCTCGGCGCGCCGGACCTGGAGCTGCGCGGCGGCCCGCTTCCCGAAGGCGAGGGCTGGGTCCATCGGCGCGACGCCCACGCCGGCTTCGTCCGCCCGCTCGCCGCCGATGACGAGGCGGAGCTGAAGGCGATCCCGCGCAAGCAGCGCGCCGATGTCCGCAAGGCGCTTGCCGGGGAGCTGGAGGTGTCGGTCGGCCGGGGCGAGGCCGATCGGCGCGCGCACTACGCCGTCTATGCCGAAAGCGTGCGCAATCTCGGCACCCCCGTTTTCCCGCGCGCGCTGTTCACGGCGGTGCTCGATCGCTTCGGGGAGGACGCCGATATCCTGACGGTGCGCCATCGCGGCCGTCCCGTCGCCGGCGTGCTCAGCCTCTATCACAAGGGCGTGGTCATGCCTTATTGGGGGGGCGGCACCTGGGGGGCGAGGGCGTTGCGGGCGAACGAGCTCATGTATTTCGCGCTGATGCGGCACGCGCGCGAACGCGGCTGCGCGGCCTTCGATTTCGGCCGCTCCAAGATCGGCGGCGGCGCCTTCGCCTACAAGAAGAATTGGGGGTTCGAGCCCACGCCGCTCGCCTACGCCATCCGCACCGCGGACGGGGCCGCGCCGCGCGAGGTCAATCCGCTCAGCCCGAAATACCGCGCGCAGATCGCGCTCTGGAAGAAGCTGCCGCTGTGGCTCGCCAACCGGCTGGGGCCGCCGATCGCGCGCGGACTCGGCTGATGGCGGAGCTGCTGTTCCTGGCGCATCGCGTGCCCTATCCGCCCGATCGCGGCGACAAGATCCGCTCCTTCCATATCCTCAGGCATCTGGCCGGGCGGCAGACTGTCCACCTCGCCGCCTTCGCCGACGATGAGGCGGACCTCGCCCACGCCGAGGCGCTGCGGCCGCTGCTCGGCGGCCTGCATGTCGAGCGGCGGACGGCGGGCAAGGGCCGCGCGATGGCGGCGGCGCTGCTGAAGCGCGGCGCGGCCTCCGTCACCGCCTTCCATTCGCGCGATATGCGCCGCTTCGTCGAGCGCGCGCTGGCCGAGCGGCCGATCGACCGGCTCTACGTCTTTTCCGGCCAGATGGCGCAATATGCGCCCGCCGATCGCCCCTTCGTCATGGATTTCGCCGACATGGATTCGGAGAAGTTCGCGGCTTACGCGGACGCCGCGCGCGGGCCGATGCGCTGGGCGTGGCGGCGCGAGGCGCGGCGGCTGTTCGCGGCCGAGCGCGAGGCGGCGCGGCGGGCGTCGGTGTCCCTGTTCGTGAGCGACGCCGAGGCCGCGCTGTTCCGCCGGCGCACCGGCCTCTCCGAAGCGCGGGTGCAGACGCTGGAGAACGGCATCGATCTCGATCATTACCGCCCCGCTCCCTGGAGCGGCGAGCCGCTCGTCGTCTTCACCGGGCAGATGGATTATCCGCCCAATATCGAGGCGGTGACGGGCTTCGCGCGCCACGCCTGGCCGCGGGTGCGCGCGGCCGTGCCGGAGGCGCGCTTCGCGATCGTCGGGCGGCGGCCCGATCCGGCCGTCACCGCGTTGCACGGCCGCGACGGGATCGAGGTGACGGGCGAGGTGGCGGACGTGCGGCCCTGGCTGGCGCGCGCCGCCCTGGTGGTAGCGCCGCTCAGGATCGCGCGAGGCGTGCAGAACAAGGTGCTGGAGGCAATGGCGACGGCGCGCGCGGTGGTGGCGAGCCCGCAGGCGTTCGAGGGCATCGCCGCCGAGCCGGGGCGCGAGTTGCTGGTCGCGCGCGGCTGGGCGGAGGAGGCCGAGGCTGTCGCCGGCCTGCTCGCCGATCCCGCCCGCGCGGCGGCGATCGGCGCTGCGGCGCGGGCGCGGATCGAGGCGCGCTACGGCTGGGACGCGCGGCTCGCCCCGCTCGACGCGATGATGGCGCATATATGACCGTGGGCGCGATCGACGCCGCGCCGCCGGGCGACGCCGCCGCCCATCGCTGGCGCGCCCCTCTGATCGCGCTCGCGGGCGTGATCGCGCTGCTGCTGCTCCTGTTCGCGCGCGATGCGGGCGCGATGGCGTCGATCTGGTGGAACAGCTCGACCTACGAGCATTGCCTGGTCATCCTGCCGATCATCGCCTGGCTGGTCTGGCAGCGCGCGCCCGCGCTGGCAACTATCGAGCCGCGCTCCTGGGCCTTGCCCCTGCTGTGGGTCGTGGCGGGCGCGGCGGGCTGGCTGCTCGGGCAGGCTGGAGGCGTGGCGGTCGCGCGGCATCTCGGGCTGGTGATGATGGCGCAGGGCGCGGTCGCCGCGCTGCTCGGTCGAGGCGCGACGGCGGCGCTGTTGTTTCCCCTGTTCTACCTGTTCTTCCTCGTGCCGGCGGGGGATGCGCTGGTGCCGCCCTTGCAGACGATCACGGCGCAAATGTGCATGGGGCTGCTCGGCCTCGTCGGCGTGCCCGCGCATATCGACGGGGTGTTCATCACCACGCCCGCGGGCTGGTTCAAGGTGGCGGAGGCCTGCTCCGGCGCGAAGTTCCTGATCGCGATGATCGCGCTCGGCGTGCTCGCCGCGCATCTCGGCTTCCGGAGTTGGAGGCGGCGCGCGGCCTTCCTCGCGCTCTGCGTCGTGGTGCCGGTGATCGCCAACGGGGTGCGCGCGTTCGGCACCATCTGGATCGCGCAATATCGCGGGGTGAAGGCGGCGAGCGGCATAGATCATGTCATCTACGGCTGGATCTTCTTCGCGATCGTGATCGCCGCCGTGCTGGCGCTGAGCTGGCGCTTCTTCGATCGCCCCGCCGACGCGCCGCCGGTGGATATGGAGAAAGTGCGGCGGCAGGAAATGCTCCAGCGTCGGACGTTGCCCCTGCCGGCGGCGGCGCTCGCCGTGCTGGCGATCGCGGGCGCGGCGCCGGGCTGGAGCGCGCTGATCGCGCTCCGGGGCACGAACCCGATCCCCGCCGCCGCGCATCTGCCCGATGTGCCGGGCTGGACCCGGATGGCGCGCGCGCCGGGCGCGCCCTGGCGGCCCCGCTTCGACGGGGCGGACCGGCTGCTGCTCGGCCATTATCGGGACGCTGAGGGCGATGTCGTCGAGCTCGCCGTCGCCCTCTACGCGGCGCAGGGCGAGGATCGCGAGCTGGTCGGCTTCGGGCACGGCGCGGTCGATCCGGCGTCGGACTGGTCGTGGGCGGCGGACCTGCCCGCTCCGCCCGACGCGCTCGCCGAGCGGATCGAGGCTCCCGGCCCGACGCGGCGGATCGTCGTCAGCCATTATGCGCTGGGCGGCATCGTGACCGGCAGCCCGGCGCGGGTGAAGCTGGTGACGCTCCGCCGGCATCTGCTCGGCGGCGATCAGCGCGCGGCGGCCTTGCTCGTCTCCTCGCAGGTGGGGCAGGGCGGCCGCGCGGCGGTGGACCGCTTCCTCGCCGCGCTGGGGCCTGTCGCCCCGGCGATCGACCGCATCGCGGAGGGGCGCTGAGCCATGTGCGGCATCGCCGGCGTCTTCCACCTCGATGTCGCCAAGCCGGTCGATCCGGCGCGTGTGCGCGGCATGATCGACGCCATCGCGCATCGCGGGCCGGACGGGGAGGGGGTGTGGACGGCGCCGGGCGTGGGCCTCGGCCATCGCCGCCTCTCGATCATCGATCTCGCCGGCGGCGATCAGCCGATGACGAGCGCGGACGGCCGCTTCACCATCGTCTTCAACGGCGAGATCTACAATTACCGTCTGCTGCGCGCCGAGCTGGAGGAGGCGGGCGCGCGCTTCTGCACCCACAGCGATACCGAGGTGATCCTGGCCGCCTACGCCCGCTGGGGCGCGGCCTGCCTCGATCGCTTCACCGGCATGTTCGCTTTCGCCCTGTTCGACGCGGCCGAGCAGAGCCTGTGGCTGGCGCGCGACCGGCTGGGGGTGAAGCCGCTATATTATGTCGAGCTGCCGGACGGGGCGGTGCTGTTCGGATCGGAACTCAAGGCGCTGCTCGCCCACCCGCGCCTGCGCCGCGCGCCGGATTTCCGCGCGGTCGAGGATTATCTCGGCCTCGGTTATGTGCCGGACGACGCCTGCCTGATCGCGGGCGTGCGGAAGCTGCCGGCGGGGCATCACCTCACCCTCCGGCGCGGCCACGCGCTGCCCCGGCCCGAACGCTGGTGGGAGATCGTCTTTTCCGCCGACGCGCGCGGATCGGCGGCGGAGCTGGAGGAGGCGCTGGTCGGGCATCTGCGCGAGGCGGTGCGATCGCGCATGGTGGCGGACGTGCCGCTCGGCGCCTTCCTCTCCGGCGGGGTGGATTCGTCGAGCGTGGTGGCGCTGATGGCGGAGGCGAGCCGGCAGGCCGTCGAAACCTGCTCGATCGGCTTCGATGTGGCCGAACTGGACGAGACGGCGCACGCCCGCCTCGTCGCCGAACGCTTCGCCACCCATCACCGCGAGCGGATCGTCTCGCCCGACGATTTCGGGCTGATCGACACGCTGGTCGCCGCCTTCGACGAGCCCTTCGCCGACGCCTCCGCGCTCCCCACCTACCGTGTCTGCGAGCTGGCGCGCGAGCGGGTGACGGTGGCGTTGTCGGGCGACGGGGCGGACGAGGCGCTGGCGGGCTATCGCCGCCATCGCTTCTTCGCCGCCGAGAACCGGGCGCGGGCGCTGCTGCCGGAGGGCTTGCGGGCCGGCCTGTTCGGCGCGCTCGGCCGCCATTGGCCCAAGGCGGACTGGGCGCCGCGTCCTCTGCGCGCCAAATCCACCTTCGAGGCGATGGCGCTCTCGCCCGAGGCGGCCTACGCCCGCGCCGTCGCCTTCACCACGCCCGAGCAGCGCGCGCGGCTGTTCACGCCGGAAGCGCTGGAGGCGCTCGACGGCCATCGCGCCGAGGAGCGGATCGAACGCGCCATGCGCGACGCGCCCGCCGCCGATCCCCTGGCCCGCGCCCAATATGCCGACATGACCATCTGGCTTCCCGGCGACATTCTGACCAAGGTGGATCGCACCAGCATGGCGGTCGGCCTGGAGGCGCGCGAGCCGCTGCTCGATCACAAGCTGCTCGCCTTCGAGGCGAGCCTGCCCGCGGCGATGCGGCTGCGGCGCGGCGAGGGCAAATGGCTGATGAAGCGCGCCATGCGCCGCTATCTGCCCGACGATATCCTGCACCGGAGCAAGATGGGCTTCGTCACCCCCATCTCCGCTTGGTTCCGCGGCCCCCTCGCCGCCGAGGCGGAGCGCATCGCGCGCGG
The DNA here is from genome assembly GCA_035707945.1 of Sphingomonas sp. Classification (GTDB taxonomy): domain Bacteria; phylum Pseudomonadota; class Alphaproteobacteria; order Sphingomonadales; family Sphingomonadaceae; genus Solisphingomonas. Next base: position 3,951 of record DASSTK010000019.1, on the reverse strand, counting down.
CTCCGCCCTGATCGCCAGCGGCTGGTTCCGCGCGCCCGCTCTCGCTCGCATCGCCCAAGACCACCGCGCCGCCCGCGCGGATCACGGCCGCCTGCTCTGGCAACTCCTGATGCTGGATAAATCCCTGACCCGGCTGTTCGGGATCTGAACGCACCCCCGTTCGTGCTGAGCTTGTCGAAACACGTGATCCGGGCGGCTCCCCCGCGGCCCATCCTTCGACCACCCTCGACAAGCTCGGGACAGGCTTCGCTCAGGACGAACGGAGGACAAAGTCTCAGGGGTAAACCGCCTCCACGAAATACAGCCCGTCCGGCGGCGCGTTGAGGCCCAGGGCGGCGCGGTCCTTGGCTTCGAGGGCGGCGGTCATGTCGTCGGGGATCCATTGACCGCGCCCGACCAGCGCCAGGCAGCCGACCATCGATCGGACCTGGTGATGGAGGAAGGAGCGCGCCGCCGCCTCCACCTCGATGCCGCCGCCCGTGCGGCGCACCTCCAGCCGGTCGAGCGTCTTGACCGGGCTTTCGGACTGGCAGTGGACGGAGCGGAAGGTGGTGAAGTCATGCCGCCCCACCAGCCGCCCGGCCGCCTCCTGCATCGCGTCCGCATCGAGCGGCGGGGCGACGCGCCAGGCGCGGCCGAGGTCGAGCGTCAGCGGCGCGCGGCGTTCGGCGATGCGATAGATGTAGCGGCGGCCGATGCAGGAGAAGCGGGCGTGCCAGTCCGCCGCCACGGCCTCGCAGGCGAGGATCGCGACCGGGGCGGGGCGCATCCGGGCGTTCAGCGCCTCCATCAGCCGGAAGGGGGTGAGCGGCTTTTCGATATCGACATGCGCGGCCATGGCGAGGGCGTGGACGCCGGCGTCGGTGCGGCCGGCGGCGTGGACGGCGGCCTGCTCGCCGGTGATTTCGGCGACGGCGCGCTCGATCGTCTCCTGCACGCTCGGCCCGTGCGCCTGCCGCTGCCAGCCCATGAAGGGTCGGCCGTCATATTCCACCGTCAGCCGGAAACGCGTCAAAGCCGCGCGTCCTTCGGGATCGGAAAGCCGCGCAGCAGCTCGGGCGCGGTCATCGCCGCGCGGCCGGCGCGCTTGACCAGCAGCGGACGGACCGCGCCCTCGCCGCAGGCGATGCAGAGCTCATGGTCGATCACCTCGCCGGGCGCGCCGCGCGCCTCCTCGATCGCGACGGCGAGGATCTGGATGCGCTCGCCTTGATATTCGAAGAACGCCCCCGGCGCGGGGTTGAAGGCTCGGACCTGCCGGTCGACTTCTTCGGCGCTCCGGGCGAAGTCCAGCCGGGCCTCCGCCTTCTCGATCTTGGCGGCGTAGGTGACGCCCTCCTCGGGTTGAGGCTCGGGCGTGAAGCGGCTCAGGTCGGCCAGCACCCGCGCCATCAGCGTCGCGCCCTTTTCCGCCAGCTCGGCGGTAAGCGCGCCGGCGGTCTTGTTGTCGACCCGGACGCGCGCCGTCGCCAGCATCGGCCCGGTATCCAGCCCGCGCTCCATCTCCATGATCGTGACGCCGGTTTCCTCATCTCCGGAGAGGATGGCGCGCTGGATCGGCGCGGCGCCCCGCCAGCGCGGCAGCAGCGAGGCGTGGACGTTGAGGCAGCCCCGCCTCGGCGCGTCGAGGATCGGCTGGGGCAGGATCAGGCCATAGGCGGCCACCACCGCGACATCGAGATCGAGCGCGGCGAACGCCGCCTGCTCGGCGGAATCGCGCAAGGTGAGCGGCGCGCGCACCTCCAGCCCCAGCGCCTCGGCCCGCCGCTGGACGGGGGAGGGGGAGAGCGCCTTGCCGCGCCCCGCGCGCCGGGGCGGCTGGGTATAGACGGCTGCGACGGCGTGCCCGGCCTCGACCAGCGCGTCGAGGGTCGGCACGGCGAAATCGGGGGTTCCCATGAAGGCGATGCGCATCGCTCCTCTCAAACGCTTGGCAAGGCGAAGCGCAACCTCATATTGTGGCCCGCGATGGCTTCTCCCGAAATCGAGGCGCTGACCCAGGCGCTGGCGCGCCTGCCCGGCCTCGGCCCCCGCTCCGCCCGCCGCGCCGTGCTCCACCTGCTCCGGAAGCGCGAGGGCGCGCTCATACCGCTGCTGCGCGCGCTGGAGCAGGTGAGCCAGCGGCTCGCCACCTGCCATGTCTGCGGCAATATCGACACCACCGATCCTTGCGGCGTCTGCGCCGATCCGCGCCGCGATTCCCGCTCGCTCTGCGTGGTGGAGGAGGTGGCGGACCTGTGGGCGCTGGAGCGCACCCGGCTGTTTCCGGGCCGCTTCCATGTGCTGGGCGGCCGGCTTTCGGCGCTGGACGGGGTGCGGCCGGAGGATTTGGGGATCGATCGGCTGGTGTCCCGCGTCGCGGCGGGCGGGATCGACGAGGTGGTGCTCGCCACCAACGCCACGCTCGAGGGGCAGACCACCGCCCATTATATCGCCGAGCGGCTGGAGGGCCTGCCGGTTCGCCTCACCCGCCTCGCCCACGGCCTGCCGGTGGGCGGCGAGCTCGATTATCTGGACGAAGGGACGCTCGCCCAGGCGCTGCGCGCGCGGCGGCCGATCGATTGATCCGATCGCGCCGCGCCGCTTGACGGACGGCGGAGGCGATCATAGCTCAGCGGCATGGCCATCCTTCCCATCATCGAAGTGCCCGATCCGCGCCTGCGGCAGATTTCCGCGCCCGTGGAGGCGGTGGATGACGATATCCGGCGGCTGATCGACGATATGTTCGAAACGATGTACGATGCGCCCGGCATCGGCCTCGCCGCGATCCAGGTGGGCGTGCCCAGGCGGCTGCTTGTCATCGATCTGCAGGAGGAAGGCGAGGGGACCAGGAATCCGCGCGTCTTCATCAATCCCGAGTTTTCCGAGGCTTCGGAGGAGCAGTCCGTCTATCAGGAGGGCTGTCTCTCGATCCCGGACCAATATGCCGACGTGACGCGCCCCGCCTCGATCCGCGCCAGATGGCTCGATCGCGAAGGCAAGGCCCATGACGAGCGGATCGAGGGTCTGCTCGCCACCTGCCTCCAGCATGAGGTGGACCATCTGAACGGCATCGTCTTCACCGATCATCTCTCGCGCATGAAGCGGGACATGGTGCTGAAGAAGCTGGAGAAGCTGCGCCGCCAGAAGAAGGCGGCCTGAAACTTCCCGAACGCGTTCGAGGCGGCATCCGTTGGCGCCATCGGTCGGGCCTTGTTCGTCGGGCGCGATCCGAAGCGCGGCGGCGGAACGGTTGCATTGTTGAAAACCGCCTGCTAGGTTCCGCTTTCGTTCTCATTCGGGGGAGAAAGCGTGGACGCCGCCATTCTCGGCCTGATCGCATTGATCGTCGGGCTCGCGCTCGGATGGCTGTTCGGCTCGCGGCCGGCGGCGGCGCTGCGCGGGGAGCGCGACCGGATCGACGAGCGGCTGCGCGCCGCCGAATCGGAGCTGGCGGTGGCGAAGGAGCGCGCCGAGACGGCCGGGCTGCTGCGCGCCACGTTGGACGAGGTGACGCGCGAACGCGACACGGCTTCGCGCGATCTCGCCGCCGAGCGCGCCGCCGCCGCCCAGCGGGTGGAGTCGTTCGAAGCGCGCATGGCCGAGCTGCGCGAGGCCAAGGAGGCGCTTTCCGCCCGGTTCAGCGAGGTCGGCGCGAAACTGCTCGGCGAAGCGCAGAAGGCGTTTCTGGACCGCGCCGACCAGCGCTTCGCCCAGGCCGACGAGAAGTCCGTCGAGAAGCTGAAGGCGCTGCTCGCTCCGGTGGAGACAACGCTGAAACGCTATGAAGAACGGGTCGAGCAGGTCGAGAAGGAGCGCACCGAGGCATATGGCAACCTGACCGGGCTGATCACCGCGATGCGCGAGGGGCAGGAAGCGGTGCGTGGCGAGGCGGCGCGGCTGGTCAACGCCCTGCGCGCCGCGCCCAAGGCGCGCGGCCGCTGGGGCGAGCAGCAGCTTCGCAACGTGCTG
>DASSTK010000018.1:0-11187 GCA_035707945.1 Sphingomonas sp. | reverse complement strand
GTGCCGATGCCGGAGATCTGGATCGCCCAGATATAATAGTCGACGCCGACGCCCGGCGAATAGGTCAGCTCCGAAAGCGGCGGATAGGCGAGCCAGCCGGTCTTGGCGAACTCGCCGATCGCGAGGCTCATGTTGATGAGCACCGCGCCCGAGACGGTGAGCCAGAAGCTCAAGGAGTTCAGATAGGGGAAGGCCACGTCGCGCGCGCCGATCTGGAGCGGCACCACCAGGTTCATCAGCCCGATGATGAAGGGCATCGCCATGAAGAAGATCATGATGACGCCGTGGGCGGTGAAGATCTGGTCGAAATGCTCGGGCGGCAGATAACCCTGCGCGCCGTTCGCGGCGAGCGCCTGCTGGGCGCGCATCATGATCGCGTCCGAAAAGCCGCGCAGCAGCATGATGAGAGCGAGGATGATGTACATCACCCCGATCTTCTTGTGATCGACCGAGGTGAGCCACTCGCGCCACAGATAGCCCCAGTGCTTGCCGCGGGTCACGAACCACAGCGTGCCCAGCACCACCAGCGCCATGAAGGCGGTCGCGCCCATGATGATGGGCTGCTGGTAGGGGATGTCGTTGAGCGTCAGCTTGCCGAAGATCATGCTCATGGGATCAACCCTCATGCGGCGTGTGCGCCGCGTCGTTGGGAACGATGGTCTGCTGCTCGCGCGTGGGGCCGACCTTCTGCATCAGGATCGCCTGGAACAGGCCGGGATCGACCTTGCCGTAGGTCGTCACCGGCACGCGCTCGCTCGGCATCTGGAGCTTGAGGTAGGTCGCGCGGTCGAGCGTCGTGGAGGAGGCTTTCGCCCGCTTCACCCAGGCGGCGAAGCCCTGCTCGTCCATCGCCACCGCCTGGAAGCGCATGTCGGCGAAGCCGTCGCCCGAGAAATTGGCCGATATGCCCTGATAGCTGCCGGGGCGATCGGCGATCAGATGGAGCTGCGTCTGCATCCCCGCCATGGTGTAAACCTGCGATCCCAGCGCCGGCACGAAGAAGCTGTTCATCACGCTGGCCGAGGTGAGCTTGAAGCGGACGGGGCGGCCCGCCGGCATCGCCAGCTCGTTGACCGAGGCGACGCCGTACTGCGGGTAGATGAACAGCCACTTCCAATCGAGCGACACCACGTCCACCTCCACCGGCTGCGCGGCGGACGCGATCGGGCGATAGGGATCGAGCTCGTGCGTCGTCTTCCAGGCGATCACCGCCAGCGCGGCGACGATCAGCGCCGGGATGGTCCACACCACCGCCTCGATCTTGCCGGAGTGCGACCATTCGGGCGCATAATCGGCGGCGAGGTTGCCGGAACGATAGCGCCAGGCGAAGAACAGGGTCAGCGCGATCACCGGCACCACGACGATCAGCATCAGCCCCGTCGCCCAGGCCAGCACCGAGAGATTGGCGACGCCGATCGCCCCCTGCGGATCGAGCACGTCCCAGGAGCAGCCGGAGAGCGCCCCCAGAGGTGCGAGCCAAGCCAGCCGGGCGAGCCGGCGCTTCATGCCTTGCCTGTTCATGTTCGTGTGCAGCTCGAAAGATGAGGAAAGGGAGAGTGCGGCCGCCCCCGGCGGGGCCTGGAGGACAGATGCTAGGGGCCGGATCGGATCCGGATGCGCGCGCGGCGCGAAGCCATGACTCTCATGGACGTTCGCCATGCACCGGAGGCCGGCGACTCACAATTGGCTTTTCTGCATTGCAGCGTGCAATCTTCGCAACCGCAGCAACCGCAGCCGGCAATCGCCGGGAGAGTTGAATAACCTGCGCGGAGATCGGGAGAGTTATGGCGAAAATGGGGCGATGTCCCCCATTCTCAAGTCAATTGCTGGACAAATAAAGTTGTGCTGCGATGCCGCGATGAAAAGAGGTGACAAGCGCCCCGATCTCGCCGACACTTTCCCCGACGGCGGACGGCCGCGATCAAGTGACGGCCGCCGCCCACCGATGGAGAGGATCGGCTGTGACGAGCGGAAAGCAACTCAATATCGGACTGTCGGCGCTGCTGATCGCGGGGCTGGCCTTCACGGCGGCCGGCGCATCGGTGCCGCACGAGGAAACCATCGCCTTCGGCATCTTCCTGATGCTGGCCGCGGCCTCCGCCCTGCTCGGCCTCAACTGGCCGGCGGAGCGCGCCCACACGGTCACGTCCATGAGCGACTATCGCGCGCGGAAGATGCACATACAGATCGGCCCCCGGCGCTGAACGACCGGGCCTGAATATCGATCAGGAAAACGTCAGGAGCGGCGGCCAAGCACCGCCCGGCTCACCCGGCGAGGCGCTATGCTTGCCGGAAAGGCGCGATCAGCCCGCGCCGCCCGGCCCGGCCATGCCCGCCGCGCCGTAGCCCGGCTGCTGGGGCGCGATCGCGCGCAGCGTCACGTCGAACACCAGCACGCTGTTGGGCGGGATCACGCCGTCGCCCGCGCCCTGCGCGCCATAGGCGAGCTCGGGCGGTATCCACAGGCGGTATTGCGCGCCGGTGTTCATGAGCTGGAGCGCTTCGGAGAAGCCGGGGATCGAGCCCGCCACCGGCATGATCGCGGGCTGGCCGTGCTGCGCGGTCGAATCGAACACGCTGCCGTCGAGCAGCTTGCCGGTATATTCGATCGCGACGATGTCCTGCGGGCCGGCATTGGGGCCGACGCCCGGCTTGAGGATCTGATATTCGAGGCCGGAAGCCGTCTTGTGGACGCCGTGCTTCTCGGCGTTCTTCGCCATGAACACGGCGGGCGGCTGGCCCATCGCCACCTGCCGCGCGGTGGTGCCCCAGGCGAAGGCCCCGGCCGCGACCGCCGCCACCACGATTCCGGCCCACAGCTTCGGCATCGTGCCCGGTGCGACCGGGCGGAGCGGAACGGCGGTGACTTCGGACATGGATCAGGGCCTCGTCAGCAGGAGAGGAACAAGCGCGCTCACGCTATTGCCCGCCCGCGCGCGCGCCGTCCAGCCTTGAAGCGAACGGGATTTACCGGACGCCGTCACGCTCGGCGCGCTTGCGCTCCAGCTTGCGGGCGCGGCGGATCGCGGCGGCGCGCTCGCGCGCGCGCTTCTCCGACGGCTTCTCATAATGGCGGCGCAGCTTCATCTCGCGATAGACGCCCTCGCGCTGGAGCTTCTTCTTCAAGGCCCGGAGCGCCTGGTCGACATTGTTGTCGCGAACGATGATCTGCATAAACTTCGGTATCTCCAGCTCGGGCGGGTGGGAGCAAGACCGCTGCCTTGCAGAACCACACAGCGCATCGAAAAGTGCGACGAAGGGCACGCCCGACGCCGTGAACGCCGCGCCCTAGCAGCATCGGCGATTCGGGGCAAGGCGACAGATTGGGGGGGCTTCGCGCGCCGGTGGACGCCGGTTCCCCGCCTTCCTATCAGGGGCCGTTCGCGTCGCGCCCCGATCGGGAGACATCATGCACCGCACCGCCCTTGCTTTCGCCGCTCTCGCCTTGCCTCTCACGGCCATCTCCACCGCCGCCGTCGCCCAGATCCCCTCGCGCGCGCTCGACACCAGCGGCGGCGCGGTTGTGGCCGACGCCAAGCCGGTCACGGCGCGGCGCGCGATGGTCGTCTCCGCCCAGCATCTCGCGACCCAGGTGGGGCTGGAGATTCTCCGCCAGGGCGGCAACGCGATCGATGCGGCGGTGGCGGTGGGCTATGCCGAGGCGGTGGTGCATCCCTGCTGCGGCAATATCGGCGGCGGCGGCTTCATGCTCATCCACCTCGCCGACGGGCGGAACCTGTTCCTCGATTTCCGGGAGAAAGCGCCGCTCAAAGCGACCGCGACGATCTTCCAGAACGCCTCCGGCCAGGTCGTTCCCGGCCGCAGCACCGATAGCTGGCTGGCGGTCGGCGTGCCGGGCACGGTGATGGGGCTGGATACCGCGCTCGCCCAATACGGCACCATGCCGCTGGCCAAGGTGATCGCGCCGGCGATCAGGCTCGCGCGCGAAGGCTTCGTGCTGGAGCCCGGCGACGTCGCCATTCTCGACAGGCGCGCGAAGGATTTCGCGAGCGAGCCCAATGTCGCGGCCATCTTCCTCAATCACGGCCGCCCCTTCGTCGCGGGCGAGCGGCTGGTGCAGAGCGATCTCGCCGACACGCTGGAGACCATAGCGAAAGGGGGCGCGCAGGCCTTCTATCGCGGCCCGATCGCCCGGGCCGTCGTCAAGGCGAGCCAGGCCCATGGCGGCCTCCTCACCATGCAGGATTTCGCCCGCTACACCGCGCAGTGGGACAAGCCGGTGCGCTGCACGTATCGCGGCTATGACGTGGTGGCCGCGCCCCCGCCGAGCTCGGGCGGCACGACAGTCTGCGAGATATTGAAGACGATCGAGGGCTACCCGCTCTCGCAATGGGGCTACGGCTCGGTCAAGGCCACGCACTATATCGTCGAGGCGGAACGCCGCGCCTTCGCCGACAGGAACACCGAGCTCGGCGATCCCGCCTTCGTCCACAATCCCGTCGCCGAGCTGATCTCGCCCGAACACGCGGCGAAGCTCCGCGCCTCGATCCTGCCCGATCGCGCGACGCCCTCCTCCGCAATCAAGGGCGGCGCGGCGCGCCCGGAGGAGACGGACACCACCCATTATTCGGTGGTGGACGCGCACGGCAACGCCGTCGCCGTCACCTACACGATCAATTATCTGTTCGGCGTGGGCAAGATCGCCGGGAACACCGGCTTCTTCCTCAACAACGAGATGGACGATTTCACCGCCAAGCCCGGCGTGCCCAACGGCTTCGGGCTGGTGCAGGGCAAGGCCAATGCGGTGGCGGGCGGCAAGCGGCCCTTGTCCTCCATGTCGCCCACCATAGTGCTGAAGGACGGCAAGCCCTTCATGGTGACGGGCAGCCCCGGCGGATCGACGATCATCACCACCGTCCTCCAGAGCATCGTCAATGTCGTCGATTTCGGCATGAACATGAAGGCCGCCGTCGACGCGCCGCGCTTCCACAACCAATGGCTGCCCGATCAGGTGATGGTCGAGCCCGGCTATCTGACGCCCGAGACAGAGGCCGCGCTCACCGGCATGGGTTATCGCTTCAAGCAGGCCAACGGCTGGGGCGCGGACGAGGCGATTCTGATCGATCCGAAGACCGGTCTGCTCGAAGGCGCGAACGACCGGCGGCGGCCGGCGGGCCTCGCGGCGGGATATTGATCGCCCGGGATGGTCGGGCCTGATTACAGGCCCAGCACGTCCGCCATCGTATAGCGGCCGGGCGCGCGCCCTTCGGCCAGCCACAGCGCCGCCTTCACTGCGCCGCGCGCGAAGATGGAGCGGTTTTCGGCGCGGTGGCCGAGTTCGATGCGCTCGCCCTCGCCCGCGAAGATCACCATATGATCGCCCGCCACCGATCCGCCGCGCAGCGAGGCGTAATAGACGCCGCCCTCCTCGCGTTCGTGCGGGCCTTCCTGCATCCGGTCGAAGCGGTTGAGGGCGATGCGGCTCTCCGCGCCCCGCCCGATATTGGCCGAAGCGCCGAGCAGCAGCGCGGTGCCGGACGGGGTGTCGAGCTTGTGGCGGTGGTGCATCTCGACGATCTCGATATCCCACTCCGGCCCCAGCCGCCGCGCCGCTTCCTCGACCAGCCCGCGCAGCAGGTTGACGCCGAGCGAGGTGTTGTAGGTCTGGACGAGCGGGATGGTCCCGGCCGCCTCGTCGATCAGCGCATGATGCTCGGGCGCGAGCCCGGTGGTGCCGATCACGATCGGGGTCTTCGCCGCCGTCGCCGCCGCCAGATGTTCGGCCAGCGCATTGGGCGCGGTGAAATCGACCAGCACGTCGGATGCGCGGGCGAGCGACAGGGCGTCGGCATGATCGCCGTGGACCTCGCCCTCCCGGTCGATCCCGCCCGCGATGCTCGCCCCCATTTCGGCCGCGATATCCCCGATCGCGCGCCCCATCCGGCCGGCCACCCCCAGTATCCCGATCGCGGTCATTGCTTGATCCCACTCTCCGTTCGTGCGTGACGCGAAGTCGAGGCACATGATCCGGGCGATGCGCTTGCAGCATGTCCCTCGACTTCGCTCGGGACGAACGGTGGGAAGGCAAACATCCTCATCCCTTCGAAGCCTTGCGCAGCGCCAGCCGCACCAGCGCGTCCAGGCTCGCGCCCGGCCCCAGCTCGTCGGCCGCCGCGCCCACCGCCGCGGAAGCCTCGGCCGGACGGAACCCCAGATTGGCGAGCGCGGAGAGCGCGTCCGCCTCCGCCCCGCCCTTGGGGGCCGCGCCCGCCGCCGCGGGGCCGAGCGCCGGCCCGGCCTTGTCCTTCAATTCGGTCACGATGCGCAGCGCCAGCTTCGGCCCCACCCCGTTCGCGCGCGCCACCATCGCCTTGTCCCCGCTCGCCACCGCGCGGGAAAGCTCGTCGGGCGCGAGCACAGAGAGGATCGCCAGCGCCACCCGTCCGCCGACGCCCTGCACCTGGGTCAGCAGCCGGAACCAGTCCCGCTCCGCCGTCGATCCGAAGCCGAACAGGGTGATCGCATCCTCGCGCACCTGCATATCGGTCAATATCTTCACCGACGCGCCTTGGCCGCCCAGCGCCGCCAGCGTCTTGCCCGAAAGCTGGACGAGATAGCCGACCCCGTTCACGTCGATCACGGCATGATCGAGCCCCGCCTCGGCGAGCGTGCCGGTGAGTCTGGCGATCATCACGACACCCGCCGCAGCATCGCGCGCGCGCTCGCCAGATGGTGCGCATGGGTGATGGCGACGGCGAGCGCGTCGGCGGCGTCCGCCCCCGCCGGCTTCACGCCGGGCAGCAGCCGCATCACCATCGCCTGCACCTGCTTCTTGTCCGCCCCGCCGGTGCCGACCACCGCCTTCTTGACGATCGAGGGATGATATTCGCCGATCACCAGCTCGGCCTGCGCGGCGGCGAGCAGCGCGATGCCGCGCGCCTGGCCCAGCTTCAGCGTGGATTGCGCGTTGGAATTGCCCAGCACCTCCTCCACCGCCGCCCCGCTCGGCCGGTGTGCGCGGATCACCTCGATCAGCGCGCCGTGGAGCAGCGCCAGCCTTCGCGGCAGCGGCATCGCCGCCTCGGTGCGGATCTGCCCGTTGGCGACATGCGCGAGCCGGTTTCCCTCGGCCGCGATCACCCCCCAGCCGGTGGTCCCGAGCCCGGGATCGAGGCCCAGGATCAGCATGGGTTCACGCGAAGGCGCGAAGGCGCAAAGATATTAGATCTCACGCAGAGACGCGGAGACGCAGAGATGTTTCGCCTGCGCCTATCATCTCGCGCCAGCGAGACTATCACCCTTACGATGGGCATTCCGGTCTGAAGACCGCTGGCGCGGTCGGGAGAGCGACAAGAGCGTCCTCTCCGCGCCTCCGCGCCTCCGCGTGAACCGCTCTTTGTTTCTTCGCGCCTTCGCGCCTTCGCGTGAACCGAAATCAGCCCACCTGCTCCATCAGTTCGTCGGGCACGTCGTAATTGCCCCACACCGTCTGCACGTCGTCATCGTCGTCGAGCGCGTCGATCAGCTTCATGAGCTGCTGCGCCTCGTCCGGCGTGGTCAGCGTCACCTGGGTCTGCGGACGCCAGGCGAGCTTGATGCCTTCCGCCTCGCCCAGCGCCGGCTCCAGCGCCTTGGCGACTTCGTGGAGCGACTCCGTGGAGGTCCAGATCTCGTGCCCGTCCTCGGAGGAGGAGACGTCCTCCGCCCCCGCCTCCAGCGCCGCCTCGAACAGCTTCTCGGCATCGCCCGCGCTCGCCGGGTAGGTGATCAGCCCCATCCGGTCGAAGCCGTGGCTCACCGATCCGCTCGCGCCCAGATTGCCGCCGTTCTTGGAGACGATGGTGCGCACGTTAGTGGCCGTGCGGTTGCGGTTGTCGGTCAAGGTCTCGATGATCAGCGCCACGCCGCCGGGTCCGAAGCCCTCGTAGCGCACCTCCTCGTAATTCGCGCCGTCATTGCCCGCGGCCTTGTCGATCGAACGCTTGATATTGTCGTTGGGCATGGATTGCGCGCGCGCCGCGATGATCGCCGAACGCAGCCGCGCGTTCATCGCCGGATCGGGCAGCCCGTTGCGCGCCGCCACGGTGATCTCGCGGGAAAGCTTGGAAAACAGGGCGGAGCGCTTCTTGTCCTGCGCGCCCTTGCGGTACATGATGTTCTTGAACTTGGAATGGCCTGCCATCGGTTCGTCTTCTGCTGAACGGAAACTTCGCGGAGCCTCCTAGCGGGACGGGGCGGCCCTGCTCAAGCCTCCGCTGGAATCCGCGACAGCATCGCTTTGAAAGCCTCGGTCATTTCGCTGATGCTGCGCCCCACCACCGGATCGGCGGCGGCGCGCTCCATATAGGCCGCGAGCCCCGGCCGCTCCGCGATCATCGTTCCCGTGCCCGCCATCGGATCGATGATGCCGAGCAGCGTGAGGATCGGCGCGAGAATGCAGTCCGCGACGCCCGGCCTGTCTCCGGCGGCGAAGCGGTGGCTCGACACGCGCACCTTCTCGATCGCGTCCAGCCCCTTGGCGAGCTGCGCGCGCGCCGCCGTCACCACCTCGGGCGCGTCCCCCATATGAAAGACGAGATGGACCATCAGCGGCCGTCCGGCGGCCGCGACCTCGCACTGGGCGAGCGACACGATCTGGCGGGCGTGCGCGCGCTCGACCGGATCGTTTGGCAGCAGCGCAGGGCCGGGCAGCGTCTCGTCGAGATAGGCGACGATCGCCGCCGATTCGCAGATGCGCCGCCCGTCGTCCAGCTCCAGCAGCGGGATGCGCCCCATCGGGCTGATCGCCTGGAACTCGGGCGACTGGAGCGCGCCGCCCGGCGGCGGCTCCGGCGCGATGTCATGCCCCTTGAGCCGCGCCGCCATCAGCACGCGCTGCACGAAGGGCGATGCGATCACGCCGTAGATTTTCATGCCGTTCCCCTTCCGGCTCAGCCGAGGCCCAGCGCCGCCTTGTAGGTTTCCAGCAGCGCCTCGGCCTCGTCGCGCGCGTTCTTCTCCATCTTCCTCAAGCGCACGATAGCGCGCATCGTCTTGGGGTCATAGCCTTGGCTCTTGGCTTCGAGATAGACGTCCTTGATGTCGTCCTGCATGCCCTTCTTCTCTTCCTCGAGCCGCTCGATCCGCTCGATGAAAAGCCGCAACTGATCCGCCGCGACGTTGCCGTCACTCATGTCTGACCCCTTGTCGATTCGTGTGAGGTCGGCGGGATAGGGGAGCGGCGGCCGAGGCTCAAGTATGGCAGATGCCATCCAACCGTTCGCCCTGAGGAGGGGCTGAGCGAAGCCGAAGACCCGTCTCGAAGGGCCCTTCGAGACGCCATTTCGACTGCGCTCAATGGCTCCTCAGGGCGAACGGAGATCAGCTTTCATTCCGCTTCAAACTCTCCGCCATCCGCGCGAGTTGCTCGGGCGTCGCCTCGCTCTGATGCTTCGCCTTCCACTCGGCATAGGGCATCCCGTACACCGCCTCGCGCGCCGCCTCCCTGCCGATCGCGCCGCCCGAGGCCTCCGCCGTCCAGTCGACCAGGCAGTTGCGGCAGAAACCCGCCAGCCCCATCAGGTCGATATTCTCCGCGTCGGCGCGATGCCGCAGGCGCCTCACCAGCCGCCGATACACCTCCGCCGCCGTGCGATCGTCCACATCCTCCAGTTGCATAGCGCTGTCGCTCCCCGGGTTGATCTGATCGACGGGAGGCGTATGGGCATCGCTCGCCCCGCCCACAAGCCTATGTCGTTCAAGGAGCAGGCCCGCGATGTCGATCAGCACGAGCGCCTTCGCGCCCCGACGCCGCAAGGTCCGCGTGCTGGCGACGCTGGGGCCCGCCAGCCGCTCGCCCGAGATGATCCGCACCCTGTTCCTGGCGGGCGCGGACGCCTTCCGCATCAATATGAGCCACGGGAGCCACGAGGATCACGCCGCCGCCATCGCCGCGATCCGCGCGCTGGAGAAGGAGCTCAACCGGCCCACCACCATTCTCGCCGATCTGCAGGGGCCGAAGCTGCGCGTCGGCCGCTTCGCCGACGGCGCGGTGATGCTCGCCAGGGGCGATACCTTCCTGCTCGATCGCTCCGAGGAGCCCGGCGACGCCACCCGCGTCAACCTGCCCCACCGCGAGATTTTCGAGGCGATGGAGCCCGGCACGCGGCTGCTGCTCGACGACGGCAAGCTGGTGCTGCGCGTCCAGAAGGTCGCGCCCGAGGCGATCGAGACGATCGTGGAGGTCGGTGGGCAGCTTTCCAACAACAAGGGCGTCAACGTGCCCGACGTGGTGGTGCCGCTCCCCGCGCTCACCGACAAGGATCGGCGCGATCTGTCCTTCGCGATCGAGCAGGGGGCGGACTGGATCGCGCTTTCCTTCGTGCAGCGGCCGGATGACGTGGCCGAGGCGCGCCGCCTGATCCGGGGCAAGGCCGCGCTTCTCTCCAAGATCGAGAAGCCCGCCGCGATCGACCGGCTGGACGAGATCGTGGAGCTGTCCGATGCGGTGATGGTCGCGCGCGGCGATTTGGGCGTCGAGCTTCCGCCCGAACAGGTGCCGCCAATCCAGAAGCGCATCGTCGAGACGGCGCGGCGCATGGGCCGCCCGGTCGTGGTGGCGACGCAGATGCTCGAATCCATGATCAAGTCGCCGACGCCGACCCGCGCGGAGGTGTCGGATGTCGCCACCGCCATCTATGACGGCGCGGACGCGATCATGCTTTCGGCCGAAAGCGCGGCGGGGGACTGGCCGGAGGAAGCGGTGGCGATGATGGATCGCATCGCCCAGTCGGTCGAGGCCGATCCCGCCTACAAGACGCGCCTCCACTTCACCGAGACGCGGCCCGATCCCACCACCGCGGATGCGCTGGCGGCGGCGGCGGCCGAGATCGTCGAAACCGTGTCGGCCTCCACCATCATCTGCTTCACCACCTCGGGCTCCACCGCGCGCCGCATCGCGCGCGAGCGGCCGATGGCCCCGCTGCTCGTCCTCACCCCCAGCCTCGCCACCTCGCGGCGGCTGGGCCTGCTGTGGGGCGCCCACGCCGTCCACACCCGCGATGTGGCGAGCTTCGAGGAGATGGTCGCCAAATCCAAACGCATGGCGCTCCGCGCCCGCGTCGCGGAGGCGGGCGACTCCGTGGTGCTGATGGCCGGCGTCCCCTTCAAGACCCCCGGCTCCACCAACGTCCTCCACGTCGTGAGGCTGACGGGGGATGAGCTCAAGAACTACAAGCCGGCGGACTG
>DASSTK010000017.1:0-5764 GCA_035707945.1 Sphingomonas sp. | reverse complement strand
GTCGGCGATGCCGGCGAGATCATCCTCCGCCAGCCCGCTGTCGAGCGGATTGATCCGCACCCAAAGGCGCGCGCGCCGCTCGCCCCTATGCCCGCGCAGATATTCGGCCGCGAGCCCCCGCGCCGCGCCCTTGCCCTTGGCGGGCACCGAATCCTCCAGATCGAGAATCAGCGCGTCCGCCCCCGCGCTTTCCGCCTTGGCGAGCTTGCGTTCGCTGTCGGCGGGAACGAACAGCCAGGATCGCAGCCTCATGCCGGCATCCCCGGTTCGCAGCCCATGTCCTCCGTTCGTGCTGAGCCTGTCGAAGCATGTGCACAGGGCGCATGGCCCGGCTCACGTCCTTCGACTTCGCTCAGGACGAACGGTTGCGCGGCGCCAACGACGCCTTTCATGCCGGCCTCTTGCGTTGGAGGCCGGTGCGGCGGCACGATCCGACCAGCTCGCCATGCTGATTATAGGCGCGGTGGATGAAGGTGACGATGCCCTGATCGGGGCGGGAGCGGCTTTCGCGCAGCTCGGCCACCTCCGTCTCCACGCGGATGGTGTCGCCGTGGAACAGCGGCTTGGGGAAACGCACCTCGTCCCAGCCGAGATTGGCGACCGCGGTGCCGAGCGTCGTATCCCCCACCGAAATGCCGACCATCAGGCCCAGCGTCAGGCAACTGTTGACGATCCGGCGGCCGAACTCCGTCTCGGTCCTGCAATATTCCTCGTCGAGGTGGAGCAGCGCCGGATTGTGCGTCATCGTCGTGAACAGCACATTGTCCGTTTCGGTGATGGTGCGCGTGGGGAGATGATGAAAGACTTGGCCCACCTCCAGCTCGTCGAACCATTTGCCGGCCATCGCGCTCTCCTGCTTGTCGTGCGGTCGGCATCGGCTATGCCGGGGACATGCCCCGAATCCAAGACAAGACCCCGGTGATCGTCGGCCTCGGCGGCGCCGTCAGCACGACCGGCAGCTCCGAACGTCTGCTGCGTCATGCGCTGGAAGCCTGCGCGGCGTGCGGCGCGGAGACGATGATCTTCGACGGCGCCGCGATCGATCTGCCGATGTATTCGCCGCTCGAAAGCGCGCGGACGGATAAGGCGGCGGCGCTGATCGCGGGGCTCCGGCGCGCGGACGGGATCATCATCGCCTCGCCCGGCTATCACGGCACCGTCTCGGGTCTCGTCAAGAACGCGCTCGATTATGTGCAGGACATGGCCGGCGACGCCGCGCCCTATTTCGAGGGCCGCGCGGTGGGGCTGATCGCGGTGGCGGCGGGATGGCAGGCGACGGGAACGACGCTCGCCACGCTGCGCTCCATCACCCATGCGCTGAGGGGGTGGCCCACGCCGATGGCGCTCGCGGTCAATTCGCAGGCCAATCCGTTCGCGCAGGACGGCGGCCTCGGCGATCCCGGCCTCGTCCGCCAGCTCGCCACGATGGCCGAGCAGGTCGTGACCTTCGCCCGGATGCGCGCGCTGCACGAACTCGCCAGGGCCAGCGCCGAGGCGGCGCAGGGGGAGTAGGCTTCCTGATTCCGCCTCCTGCGGATTGGAAGCTTGGGAAGAACGTAAATCATTCTCGTTTCCGTCATCCCCGCGAAAGCGGGAATCCAGCTCCCTTCCTTGTTCGTGGGCGAGGGCGGGAGATGGGTTCCCGCTGCGCGGGAATGACGATTCGAAATGCGATCGCGGGAGCAACGGCTGAGTTCAGATCAGCTCGCCCAGCTCCAGCGTCTCCAGCAGCGCCGCTCTCGCTGAAACCGCTTCGGGCCAGCTCCCGAGCGTCGCCAGCTCCTCCGCCCGCACCGTCTCCGGCCAGCGCGCCTCGATCACCGCCGCGATGCGATCGAGCTTCACCTCGTTCACCAGGAAGCGCGGATCGACCGTCGCCGGATCGCATACCACGCGCAGCCTCAGGCACGCCGGGCCGCCGCCGTTCGCCATCGATTCGCGCACGTCGACCGGCACGAGCCGCCGGATCGGGCCATTGCCGGCGATCAGCGCCTCCAGCCATTGCCAGACTCGCCTCAACGCCTGCGCTTCGGACGGCAGGATCAGCGCCATCCCTGCCCCGAGGGGAGACGAGGCCCCCCCCTCCGGCAGCGTCACGAGCTGGGCGTTGAACAGATAGCTCGCGATCGCGTCCTCCAGGCTCACCGCGCTCGCCGGCACCTCGATGATCTCGACCGAGGGCAGCCGCTCGCGCAGCTCGGCGAAGAAGCGCGTCTTGTCGGCGAAGGCCTGCTCGTGCGCGAACAGCACATTCTCGTTGGCGACCGCCACCACATCGTTGTGGAACGCCCCGGCCGCGATCGCCTGGGGGGATTGACGGACGAAGATCGGATCGGCGAGCCCGTGGCGACGCGCGATCGCGGCGCTGGCCTGCAAATGCTGACGGGCGGGAAAGGGGCCGCCGCCCTCGCCGTAGACGAACACCTCCACGCCCGGCGCGCCGTGGCGCTCGCACAGGCGCATATGGTTGGCCGCGCCCTCGTCGCCGAAGGGAGCAGGCGCCGGCCCGTGGACGGCGAAATGCGCCTCGTCCGCGAAGGCGAGGCGGAGCTGGGCGAGCGTGCCCGGCCATTCGTGGCTTCTGTGCGGCATCGTCACCAGATTGGCGACGGTCAGGTGGCAGCGGCCGTCGGCGGTGTCCGGCGCGGGCGAGACGGTCGCCGCATTCGCCGCCCACATCGCCGAGGCGGACGCGGCGGCGGGCCACAGCACGCCGGCGCTTTCCGCATCGGTCGCGAGCGCCGCCAGCCATTCCCCGTTCGGCCGGCGGTGGGGGAGGAGGATAGCCTGCGTCAGCCCCAGCGCCAGATTGGCGCGCATCTTGGCGATCCCCTGCAACGCCGCCGCCCGCGGATGCGATGTCGCGCCCGCGTTCCGGGCGGAGGCGAGATTGCCGAGGCTCAGCCCCGCATAATTGTGGGTGGGGCCGACGAGGCCGTCGAAATTGATCTCGACGAGAGAGGCGTCAGGCATTTCCCGCTCCGATCGTCCGGAGAGCGGCCTGCCTTTTCTCTTCGTCATCCTGACGAAAGTCAGGATCCATTATCACAGCGCCATAAATAGAAGCGGAGCGCGAATGGATGCTGACTTTCGTCAGCATGACGGCAGAAGAAGGCGGTTCGGCTCCGCCTGGCGGAAGCGCAACGGAATCACGCCCCCACATACAGCACCTCGTCGCCGCGCGAGACGCCGAGCAGACGGGCGGCCTCCGCGTCGATCGCCACCCCGCTCTCGCGCGGCTCGATCTGCGCTCGCACTGCCCGGAAATCCTGGAGCCGTCCTGTCGAAACCAAGGCCCGCGCGCCGCGCTTCACGTCGGTCGCCGCCACCTTGGCGGCGATCGCGTCGCGCACCGAGCGGATGCGGTCGGTCGCCGCCGCCATGGTCGGGCCGCCGTCGAAGATGTCGATATAGCCCTGGTGGGCGAAGCCTTCGCCCTCCAGCATCCGCATCGCGGCCCGCCCGCTGGGGTGGGGCAGGCTGATCACCGCGCGCGCGCTTTCGGGCAGCATCGCGGTGTAGATCGGATGCTTTGGCATCAGGTCCGCGATGAACTGGTTGCCGTGGACGGCATTGAACTGGTCCGCCTCCTGAAAGCCCATGCCGAAGAAACGGCCGGCGAGTCCGTCCCAGAAGGGCGATCCGCCCGCCTCGTCGATCACGCCGCGCAGCTCCGCGATCACCCGGTCGGCGAAGCGCCGGCGATGTCGGGCGATGAACAGATAGCGTGACCGGGCGAGCAGCAGCCCCAGGCCGCCGGCGCGCTCGCGCGGGTGCAGGAACAGGCCGCCCACCTCGGAGGAGCCTTCGAGATCGGTGGTCAGGGTCAGCATCTCGGCGCGGAAGGTGCGGCCGAGCTCCTGGCTCGCCTGGGTCAGCACGCCGATGCGATAGGAATAGAAAGGCCAGCGCTGGCCGATCATCGAGAAAAGCTGGGCGGTGCCGCGCACCTGTCCCGTCTCGACATTCTCCAGCACCAGCACATAGGAATCGTCCCCGGTCGTCTCCTCCTGCTTGTCGAAGGCGGCGGCGGAGCGGGCGAGCTTGGCGGAAAGCGCCTCGCGATCGGGCGGCAGGTTGGTGAAGCCCCCGCCGGTCAGCTTCGCCATCTCATAAAGCGAATCGAGGTCTTCGGCGCGCGAGGCGCGGATGCGGAAGCTCATGCGCGGCCCCGCTCGGCGAGGCGCAGCAGGACGAGGGCGGACAGGCGGGCGCGTTCGCCCAGGCTTTCGACGATCAGATATTCCTCCCCTGAATGGATGGCGCCGCCGCGGGCGCCCAAAGTGTCGACCACCGGCACGCCGGCGGCCGCGATATTGTTGCCGTCGCACACCCCGCCGGTCGGCGCCCACAGGATATTCTGGCCGATCGCCGCGCCGCATTCGCGCACCAGCGAGAAGAGGCGCTCGGCCTTGCGGTCGAGCGGCTTGGGCGGGCGCGCGAAGCCGCCGTGCAGGCGAATGGCGACCTTGTGCTCCTTCTTCACCATCGCGATCGCGGCGTTGATATGGCTCTTGGCGCGCAGCTCGTCCTCGGGCGTGGCGGGCCGCATGTTGACGCGCAGCACGGCATGATCGGGCACGACATTGTTGGGTCCGCCGCCGTCGATCTTCGCCGGGTTGACGCTGAGCCGCGGTCCCTTGGCGTGATCGAGGCGGAGCGCGAGATCGGCGGCCGCGACGATCGCGTTGCGCCCGTCCTCCGGGTTGCGCCCGGCGTGCGCGCTCTTGCCGGTGATGACGATCGAGAAGTTGCCGCTGCCCGGCCGTGATCCGGCGAGCAGGCCGTCCGGATTGGCGGAAGGCTCGTAGGTGAGGGCGGCGGCCTTGCCGGCGGCGGCGCGCGCGATCAGCGCGGCGGAGCCGTGCGATCCGGTCTCCTCGTCCGAATTGATGATCACATCATAGCCGATCCGCTCGGCGAGCGGGCTCGCCTCCAGCGCCGTCAGCGCCGCGAGCATGATGGCGAGGCCGCCCTTCATGTCGGCGACGCCGGGGCCGTTGATGCGATCGTTGCCGATGTCGCGGATGGTCTGGAAGGGGTGATCGGCGGCGAAAACCGTGTCCATATGCCCGGTGAGCAGCACCTGCACCGGCGCTTCCGGCCGCACCGCGAGATGCAGGTTGCGGCCGCGCTCGATCGCCGAGACGGAGCCGTCCGGCGCGACCACCTCCACCGGATCGGGATCGAGCAGCGTCACCTCTCCGGGTAAGACGGCGAAGGCGTCCGCCAGTGCGCCCGCCATTTCGGCGAGGCCTGAGAGATTGGTGGTGCCGCTGTTGATCGCGGCCCAGGCGCGGGTCTGCTCCAGCATCGGCTGCCCGGCGGCGAGATCGAGCAGCGGCACGAGTTCGGTCGGCACGGCGCGCATGGGCGATGCTTAGGCAAAAGCCCGCGCGCGATCAAATCGGGGAGGGACGGCCTGGAAACCATCCCTCCCTTTCAAGCCTTACCGCTGATCCACCGGCACATAATCCCGCTGGGTCGGCCCGGTGTAGAGCTGGCGGGGGCGGCCGATCTTCTGGGCGGGATCGGTGATCATCTCGTTCCACTGCGCCACCCAGCCGACGGTGCGGGCGATCGCGAACAGCACCGTGAACATGGTGGTCGGGAAGCCGATCGCGGACAGGATGATGCCCGAATAGAAGTCCACGTTCGGATAGAGCTTCTTTTCGATGAAGTAATCATCCTCGAGCGCGATCCGCTCGAGTTCCATGGCCATGTCGAGCACGGGTTCGTTCTTGATCCCGAGCTCGCCGAGCAC
>DASSTK010000016.1:0-3758 GCA_035707945.1 Sphingomonas sp. | reverse complement strand
GCCCTCGCGCACGATCGCCACCACGCGCGCGTCGCCCTCGGTCGCGGCATAGCCGGTGAACTCGGTGCCGCCCTCGGCCTCGGCGATGTCGAACCAGATCTCGTCGGACGCCTTCTCGCCCGATCCCTTCCAGGCGGCGCGCGCGGCGGCCTTCTGCTCGGCCATCGCCGCATCGAAGCCAGAGCGATCGACGGCGAGGCCCTGCGCGCGGAGCGCATCCTCGGTCAGATCATAGGGAAAGCCGTAAGTGTCGTAGAGCTTGAACGCCACCTCGCCCGGCAGCGTCGCGCCCGCGCCCATGCCGGCAGTCGCCTCGTCGAGCAGGCGCAGGCCCTTGTCGAGCGTCTGGCGGAAGCGGGTCTCCTCCAGCTTCAGCGTCTCCTCGATCAGCGGCTGGGCGCGGACCAGCTCGGGGTAAGCCGCGCCCATCTCGGCGACCAGTGCGGGCACGAGCCTGTGCATCAGCGGCTCGCTCGCGCCGAGCAGATGCGCGTGGCGCATGGCGCGGCGCATGATCCGGCGCAGCACATAACCGCGCCCCTCGTTCGCCGGCAGCACCCCGTCCGCCACCAGGAAGCCGGAGGCGCGCAGATGATCCGCGATCACGCGATGCGAGGCCTGGTTCGCCCCGGTCGTCGCGGTATGGGTGAGCTCGCCCGAAGCCGCGATCAGCGCGCGGAAGATGTCGGTATCGTAATTGTCGTGGACGCCCTGCAGCACGGCGGCGATCCGCTCCAGCCCCATGCCGGTGTCGATCGACGGGCGCGGCAGGTTGAGCCGGGTCGCGGGATCGACCTGCTCATATTGCATGAAGACGAGGTTCCAGATCTCGACGAAGCGATCGCCGTCCTCGTCCGGCGATCCGGGCGGGCCGCCGGGGATATGCTCGCCATGATCCCAGAAGATTTCGGAGCACGGCCCGCACGGCCCGGTGTCGCCCATCGCCCAGAAATTGTCCGAGGTCGGGATGCGGATGATGCGGCTTTCGGGCAGCCCGGCGATCCTGCGCCACAGATCATAGGCTTCGTCGTCGGTGTGATAGACGGTGACGGTCAGCCGATCCTTGTCCAGCCCCCATTCCTTGTGGACCAGATTCCAGGCGAGCGAGATCGCACGTTCCTTGAAATAATCCCCGAAGGAGAAATTGCCGAGCATCTCGAAGAAGGTGTGATGCCGCGCCGTGTAGCCGACATTGTCGAGATCATTGTGCTTTCCCCCCGCGCGCACGCATTTCTGCGAGGATGTGGCGGTGCTGTAGGGCCGCGTCTCCAGCCCGGTGAACACGTTCTTGAACGGCACCATGCCGGCGTTCACGAACATCAGCGTCGGATCATTGTGCGGCACCAGCGGCGCGGACGGCACGATCTGGTGCTCACGCTGCCCGAAATAGTCGAGGAAGGAGCGGCGGATGTCGTTGGTCGATGTCATGGCCAGCGCGATTTAGGGGAGCGCGCGGGTGGGGGCAAGCGAGGGGATGCGATCGCGAGTCCTGGCTCCCTGCTCATTCCCAATCCAGAACAATCAGACGTGTCGCTTAGCGCCGCGTTTGAGTGATATGCCGGATTTGGCGAAGTAGGGCTTGAGCCATAGAAAAAGGTTCTGAGTTTCCGCAAATGTCCATTGTCAATTGCCGACCCACCGGCTGCTCGAAGGTATCTTCGGTTATGAAGAGCAACTGCTCGCTACCAACTTTGAGCCAGAACCGTGCAGTCGAGTTTTCGCTGAACAGGCGGATTCGCATGGGCGGCTCGCCTTTGAATACCTTCTCAATCTGCAGATCATAGAATGCGCCGATATAAGGATCGAAACCCCAAGGCCGAGGGGCGCCGTTCTGGAAAGGAGGCTGCAACGGCTTTGGCTTTCCGTCCTCGCCCAGCCAAATCTCCTTGAGCACCTTTGCCTTTACGACATATTCGGCTCGCCGAAACTCGTGTTGAACCGTGTAATATTGTGGATCATAGTTCGGCAGATTCTTGTCCAACCCGATACAAAATGCGCCTGCACTGCTAGGCACGATTGCCAAAGCCAGCGCCCCAATCAGCCAAATACATGATGTGCGCATCTCAACGATTCCAGTCGCATATTGCCGAACCGATCCCTACACCGGCTTCTCGATGCTCTCCGACGGCTCGCTGAACCACTTCGGTCCCGCCTCCGTCATGTGGAAGCAGTCCTCCAGGCGGATGCCGAACTCGCCGGGGATGTAGAGGCCGGGCTCGTCGGAGAAGCACATGCCGACTTCCAGCGGCGTCTTTTCGCCGTGGACGAGGTTGACGGGTTCGTGGCCGTCCAGTCCGATGCCGTGGCCGGTGCGGTGCGAGAGGCCGGGGAGCTTGTAGCCGGGGCCGTAGCCGAGGCTCTCATAGTAGCGCCGCACCGCATCGTCGACCGAGCCCGCCGGCGCGCCGAGCCTGGCGGCGGCGAAGGCGATCTGCTGGCCGCGATGGACCTGATCCCAGACCTGCCGCTCGCGCTTCGTCGGCGAACCCAGCACGAAGGTGCGCGACACGTCGGACTGATAGCCCTGCACGGTGCAGCCGCAGTCCATCAGGATCACCTCGTGCGGGCGCGCCGTCTGCGGTTCGCGGCTGCCGTGGGGATAGGCCGCAGCCTCGCCCATCAGCACCAGCGAGAATTCGGGCGAGCCGCCGAGCGCGATCGTCGCCGCGTCCATCATCTTGGAGACATCCCCGGGCGTCATGCCCTCCTTCACGCGCGGGATGGTGAAGCGGTAGGCGGCGATGGTGACGTCGGTGGCGCGCTGCATCAGCGCGATCTCGGCGGGGGATTTGTGCATCCGGCAGCCGCGCACGACCCGCGCGCCCGAGACGATCTTCGCCTGGGGCAGTTGCTCCCGCAGCCCATCGACCGCGAAATAGCGCACCGTCTCCTCGATCCCGATCGGCCCGGCCGCCGCGCCCCGATCCTTCAGCACCGCCGCGACCTGCACGAGCGGATTCTCGTCCTCCTTCCACACCCGGATATCGGCGGGAATGGCGAGCGTCTGGCGCACGCGCGGCGCTTCGAAGAAGGGGGTGACGATCGCCGGCTCGCCGTTGAGGGGAATGATCGCGGCGGTAAGCCGCTCGCTGCGCCCCCAGTGCAGGCCGGTGAAGTAGATCATCGAGGCGCCCGGCTCGATCAGCAGCGCCTTGATGCCCTGGGCGCGCATCAGCCGCCGCGCATGCTCGATCCGCGCCGCATATTCGGCGCGCGCGATCGGCGGCGGAGGAGGACCGGGCAGCGGCGGGGGCGTGTCGGCGGAAGCGGGAGTTGCCGCGAGCAGCCGATGCGGAAGGACGGCGAGCGCGCCCGCCGCGAGCGCGCCTCCCAGCAGGCTTCGACGAGCGATGCGTTCGGCCGCGAGCATCAGGACCATCCCCTTCGATCAGCGCCCAATCGATCGCCGGGCTCGCGCCAGTCTTGCAGGATGGAGGGGAACTCGTCGAGTCCGGCGGCTCAAGGCCGCTCGATCGCGTAGGTGATGTGGCGGTGGAGGGGGTGACCTTCCGGGAACAGCGGGTGGCCGAAGTCCAACTCGGGCCGACGGCTCATGCCCAGCCGCTCCATCAGGCCCCAGCTCCGTTCGTTCGCGGGAACCGTGATCGCCACGATTTGCCCGCGATCGAGATTGGCCCAGCCCCAGGCGAAGCTCGCTTCCGCCGCCTCGCGGGCATAGCCCTGGCCCCAGGCGTCCTCGCGCAAACGCCAGCCGATCTCGATCTCGCCAATGATCGGGCCGTCGCTCGCCACCTTGA
>DASSTK010000015.1:0-15192 GCA_035707945.1 Sphingomonas sp. | reverse complement strand
CGATCGAGGCGGGCGGGTGCTCCCTGCCGTCGCCGCTGCGGCGATGCTGGCGCATGAAGTGAAAAATCCGCTCTCCGGTATAAGAGGGGCGGCGCAGCTCCTCGAATCCGGCGCGACGGCCGAACAGGCGGAGTTGACCCGGCTGATTCGCGGCGAGGTGGATCGCATCGCCGCGCTGATCGACCGGATGGAGGGCCTGACCGACACCCGGCCGCGCGCGATGGAGCCGCTCAACATCCATGCGGTGCTGGGGCATGTCCGCGATCTCGCGCTGAGCGGCTTCGCGGCGGGCCGGACAATCCGCGAGCTCTATGATCCGTCTCTGCCCGATGCGCTCGGCAATCGCGACGCCTTGATCCAGATTCTCCTCAATCTTCTCAAGAATGCCGCAGAAGCCTCTGGCGCGAATGGCGCGATCACCCTCAAGACGGCCTATCATCACGGCCTTTCCGTGGCGCTGCCCGAAGGCGGCCGACGCTCGCTCCCGATCGAGCTTTGCGTGATCGACAACGGCCCCGGCGCCCCCCCCGCCATCACCGATCATTTGTTCGACGCCTTCGTTTCCGCCAAGTCCGGCGGCGGCGGACTCGGCCTCGCCATCGTCGACAAGCTGGTGGCGGAAATGGGCGGCATCATCGAATATGCGCGCGAAAGCGGCGAGACGGTGTTCCGCCTGCTGTTGCCGCGCGCCTCGGCCCGCGATCGGGAGGACGCATGAACGGGCGCATCCTTGTCGTCGACGATGACGCCGCGATCCGCACGGTGATTCGCGAATCGCTCCGCCGCGCGGGCCATGTTGTCGAGACCGCCGCCTCGCTCGCCGAGCTTCGGCGCAAGATCGGCGTCTTCGCGCCCGACGTGCTGGTGACGGACGTGATGCTGCCCGACGGCGACGGACTCGAGATGGTGCCCGAGCTGATCGAGCGCCATCCCGGCCTGCCGATCATCGTGCTTTCCGCGCGCAACACGCTCGCCACCGCGGTGCGCGCGACCGAGCAGGGCGCGTTCGACTATCTTCCCAAGCCTTTCGATCTGGACGAACTGGGCCGCGCGGTGACGGGCGCGCTCGCCGGGCGCATCGTAGCGGAGGAGGCCGAGCCGGACGAGCATCGCGCGCACGAACTGCCGCTGATCGGCCGCTCACCGGCGATGCAGACGGTCTATCGCACCATCGCGCGCGTGGTGGCGAACGACCTGACCGTCTTGATCCTGGGCGAAAGCGGCACCGGCAAGGAACTGGTCGCCCGCGCCATCCACGATCTCGGCCCGCGCGCGAAAAGGCCGTTCGTTCCGGTCAACATGGCCGCGATCCCGCGCGAGTTGATCGAGAGCGAGCTGTTCGGGCATGAGCGGGGGGCCTTCACCGGGGCGGCCCAGCGCAACGCCGGCCGCTTCGAGCAGGCGCATGGCGGCACGCTGTTTCTCGACGAGATCGGCGACATGCCGATGGACGCGCAGACCCGCCTGCTGCGCGTGCTTCAGGAGGGCGAGTTCACCACCGTCGGCGGCGCGCGTGCGATCAAGGCTGACGTGCGCGTGCTCGCCGCCACGCACAAGGATCTGGAGCGGCTGGTGGCGGAAGGCGCGTTCCGCGAGGATCTTTATTACCGGCTGAACGTGGTGCCGATCCGCCTGCCCGCGCTCCGCCAGCGGATCGAGGATGTGGGGGAACTCGCCCGGCATTTCCTCGATCGCGCCGCCGCCGACGGCCTGCCGAGGAAGACGCTTGGCGAGGAAGCGGTGGCGCGACTGATGCGCCACGCCTGGCCCGGCAACGTCCGCGAACTCGAAAACCTGATGCGCCGCCTCGCCGCGCTGGTGCGCGAGGAGCGCATCGGCGTCGCCGCGATCGACGCGCAGATCGGCGGGGACGGACGAGGCGACGTCATGGCCGCGGATGAGGGGCAAGGGCTCTCCGCCGCGATCGAGCGCCATCTCACCGCCTATTTCGCCGATTTCGGCCGTATGCTGCCGCCCGACGGGCTCTATGACCGCGTGCTCGCCGAAATCGAGCCGCCTCTCTTACGCCACGCGCTCGCGGCCGCCAGGGGCAACCAGCTCCGCGCCGCCCGACTACTCGGCATAAACCGCAACACGCTGCGCAAGAAGCTGACCGAGCACGGCATCGATGCGGCGGAAACGCGGCGGAACGGCGCGAACGGCGGGACGTGACGCTTGCGTCGACTCGCAGCGAAGGGCATCCCCGAAACAATATTTGGGGCACATGAGGAAAGCGCATGGACGCCGAGGAGGCCGGCCGCAGGCTGGCGACGCTGCGCACCGAACATCGCGATCTGGACGCCGCGATCCTGGCCCTGTCGTCGGTCGCCCAGCCGGATCAGCTCCAGCTCGCGCGCCTCAAGAAACGCAAGCTGCGCCTCAAGGACGAGATCGCCGCGCTTGAAGATTCGCTGATCCCCGACATCATCGCGTGACGCCCGCATAGGAAGAGGCCGGCCCGGGCTCGCCCCGGACCGGCCTCGGCTGGCCTGTAGGGAGGTCAGGCCGCCTGTGCGACCTCGCCTTCGATCGCCTCGGACTGGCCGTCGATGGCGATACGGCGGGGTTTCTTGTGCTCGGGCACCTCGCGCTTCAGCTCGATGTTGAGCAGGCCGTCGGTGTAGCCTGCGCCCGTCACCTTGATGGTGTCGGCGAGCTGGAAGCGGCGCTCGAACGCGCGCTTGGCGATGCCGCGATGAAGGAACTGGCGCTCGGCGCCGTCCGTGGCCCCATCGGTCTTGCCGATCACGATCAGCACATTGTCCTGCACGGTGATGTCGAGCTCGTCGCGCGAGAAACCGGCCACGGCCATCGAGATGCGGTAGGCGTCTTCGGCGAGCTTCTCGATATTGTAGGGAGGATAGGCTTCGCCTTCGCCGCGGGTGGCGAAATCGACCAGCCGATTGAGATTCTCGAAGCCGATCGAGGAACGGAGCAGGGGAGCGAAATCAAGAGTACGCATGGTTCAAACCCTCTTTCTGGCGAGTGAACATTGAAGAGCCCGCGGACCTTCCGCCGGGCTTGCCGCTCAGCCCCGTCAAGGCGACCTTGCGACGCCTCCGATGTGGGTATGGACTGATCCATGTTCAAGCGATGTGTCCGATGGTGGGACGATCGGAGCCTCCGACCTCGTTTCGCGCTTCGAACGGCCATGCCATCGTCACGCGATGCCGCTCACTGCGCACCGCCCCCTTACAGACCGCCTGATCGACTCGCTTTATGTGGAGGCGATGCTGCTCGCCGATGAGGCGCGCGGCTATTTTGATGAGGAAGGGCGCTTCGACCGAGAGCGGCTGCCGCCGATCCTGCGTGTCGGCTTCTCCTGCGAATCGCTCCGGGTGACGACGCGGCTGATGCACATCATCGCCTGGCTGCTGACCCGCCGCGCGGTGGCGGCGGGGGAGATCAGCGAGACGCGCGCGGCCGCGCCCGAACGCCGGCTCGGCGCGGGCCAGCCGAGCGATCCCGTGATCCTGGCCGGCCTTCCCGAACGCGCCCGCCAGATCATCGAGGCGACGGTGGAACTCCACGCGCGAATCGCGCGTCTCGACAGTGCGAGCGATCCCCAGGCTCCGTCGCCCAGCCCCGCGCGCACCTTGTTCGCCCGGCTGGAGAGCGTATTTTAGCGGAACGTAAACCGCATCCATTTCGGTTTGCAATGAAGGCTTGGCAGCGTTGGGTCGACGAGACGCGGTCCTTGCGGTGGCGGGCTGGCGGAGGCGGCTTTCCGGAAGGAACCCGGCGCCCGTACTATCCATTCGCCCATCAAGGAGGGCAGGATGACGGCTGACGGCACGACAGATATCCGACCAGCCTCCTACAGCGCCGGCATCGTGCTCTACCGCCGCCGCCCGGGGCTGGAGGTGCTGCTGGTCCATCCCGGCGGCCCCTATTGGCGCAAGCGTGACGCGGGCGCCTGGCAGCTTCCCAAGGGCGGCGTCGGCCCGGAGGAGGAGCCCGCCGCCGCGGCGTTGCGCGAATTCGCGGAGGAGACCGGCGCGGTGCTGGACGCCGAACCCTTCCCTCTCGGCCGGGTGCGGCAGGCGGGCGGCAAATCGGTCGACGCCTTCGCGATCGAAGGCGAACTGGATGCGGATGCGATCCAAAGCAACCTGTTCGAGATCGAATGGCCGCCCGGCAGCGGCCGCCGCGAGCGATTTCCCGAGGTTGATCGCGCCCGCTGGATGGGGCTGAAAGAAGCGCGCACGATGATGCTGCCGAGCCAGCAACCCTTCCTCGATCGCCTCGCCGCGATGCTGGAATGAAAGGATCGTCCATGCCCAGGATCGCCGGATTGCTCGAAACCGCCCTCTATGTGGACGATATGGCGCGATCTACGCGCTTCTTTCGGGAGGTGATGGGCTTGGCCCCGATGCTGGAAAGCGAGAAGCTGACCGCCTTCGACGCGGGCCGGCAGGGTGTGCTGCTGGTCTTCGCGCGTGAAGGTTCGATCGAGGACAGTCACACGCCCGGTGGCATCATCCCAGGCCATCACGGTTCCGGGCCGCTTCACATGGCCTTCGCCATCGCGGCGGAGGAATATGAGCCCTGGCGCGATCATCTGCGCGCGGCAGGCGTGAAGGAGCGGGGCGAGATGCATTGGGAGCGCGGCGGCCGCAGCTTCTATTTCGAGGATCCGGACGGCCACATCCTCGAACTCGCCACGCCGGGCATCTGGCCCAACTACTAGAACGATCTCCCGGACCGTTCGTTGGGAGGGCATGCCGGATTCCAGCACCTCTCAAAACCCGGACGCATCGCCACCCGGGAACGTCGATCTGCAGAACCATGTCGTCATCATCGGGGCGGGCTTCGGCGGGCTCGCCTGCGCGGAGGCTCTGGGCGGGCGCGGCGCGCGTGTCACGGTCGTCGATCGCAACAATTATCATCTCTTCGTTCCGCTGCTCTATCAAGTCGCCACCGCCGCGCTCTCGCCGGCCGACATCGCCGAGCCGATCCGGAAAATCCTCCACCGTCACAAGAATATTCAGGTGGTGCTGGAAGATGTGGTCGGGATCGATACGGAAGGCCGGAAGGTCCGCCTCGCCGACGGCGGCGCGATCGGTTACGACCGGCTCGTCATCGCCACCGGATCGGCCGAGAATTATTTCGGACATGATGATTGGGCCGCCGAGGCGCCCGGCCTCAAGAGCCTGACCGACGCCCGCGCGATCCGCGCGCGCGTGCTGCTGGGTTTCGAGCGCGCCGAGCGCAGCGCCGATCGGGAGGAGCAGGCCGCGCTCACCACCATCGTCATCGTCGGCGGAGGCCCGACCGGGGTGGAGATGGCGGGGGCCGTCGCCGAACTCGCCAAATGGAGCCTGCAACGCGATTTCCGTCATATCGACCCGCGGACCGCCACCATCATGCTCGTCGAAGCGGGTCCGCGCCTGCTGAGCGGGTTTCCCGACGAGTTGGCCGACTTCGCCCGACGGAAGCTGGAAAAGCTCGGGGTTCAGGTGCTCACCGGCCAATCGGTGAAGCAGGTCGATGCCGAAGGCGCGGTGATCGGCGACAGGCGGGTTCGCGCCCATGCCGTGATCTGGGCGGCCGGCGTGAAAGCTTCCCCCGCAGCGGACTGGCTCGGGATCGAGGGTGAGCATCACGGCCGCATCCCCGTCGATCCGGACCTGTCGGTCAAAGGGCTGCATCATGTCTATGCGATCGGCGATACCGCCTTCTGCCCCGATGAGAAGGGCAAGTCGCTGCCCGCGCTGGCGCAGGTGGCCCATCAGCAGGGCGAGCATCTCGGCCGGGCGCTCGCCGTGCAATTGGAGAAAGGCAAGGCGCTGCCGCCCTTCCGCTTCCATGATCGCGGCAACACGGCCGTGATCGGCCGCAGCGCCGCCGTGTTCGATTTCGGCAAATGGCATCTGAAAGGCTGGTTCGCCTGGATTCTTTGGGCGATCGTTCACATCTACCTTCTCGTCGGCTTCGAGAAGCGCATTCTCGTGGCGACGCAATGGCTCTGGCGCTGGCTGACCTACCAGCGCGGGGCGCGACTGATCCTGTGCGATTACCAGGACAGGCCGGACGCCGGCAGCGGCTGATGTTGGTGCGCGAGGAGCGGCTTTCCAGGAACCAGGGCGCCGGTTCGAGATGTGGCGTGTGCAGCTCGCTCAGCCGTCCCGCAGCCCCACGCCGATCGAGGCGCGGGCCTGTTCGCTTTCGCCGGAGACGACCGGATAGGCGCAGTAATCGGCCGCGTAATAGGCGGCCGGACGGTGGTTGCCGGAGAGGCCGACGCCGCCGAAGGGGGCGTTGGATGGCGCGCCGTTGGTGGGCTTGTTCCAGTTGATGATGCCGGCGCGCGTGCCCGCCCAGAAGCGATCGTAGAGCGCGGGCTTTTCGGTGAGGATCGCGGAGGAGAGGCCGAAGCGGGTGTTGTTGGCCTCCGCGATCGCCGCATCAAAATCGGGCACGCGGATGACCTGGAGGACGGGGCCGAAAATCTCCTCGTCCGGGCGGTTCGCCACCTCCGTCACGTCGATCAGGCCGGGGGTGAGGAAGGGGCGGCCCTCGATCGGGCGCTGGAGATGGGTGATGGCGCGGCCGCCCTTCATCAGCAGATCGAGGAAGCGCTCCTGCACCATGTCCGCCGCCTCATTGTCGATCACAGGCCCCATGAAGGGCTGCGGATCGCTGTGCGGCTCGCCGATGATCATGCGGCCGATCAGCTTGGCGATCTCCTCCAGCAGCGGCTCGTGCGCGCCGTCCTTGACTATGAGGCGACGCGCGCCGGTGCAGCGCTGGCCGGCGGTCATATAGGCGGATTGCACGCAGATGACGGCGGCGGCGTGGACGGTGGGGGAATCCCACACCACCAGCGGATTGTTGCCGCCCAGCTCCAGCGCCAGGATCTTCTGCGGCGTATCGGCGAACTGCTTGTGGAGCGCCATGCCGCCGCGCGCCGAGCCGGTGAACAGCAGCCCGTCGATACCGGGATCGGCGGCGAGCGCGCGGCCCTGATCCGGCCCGCCGATCAGCAGCCGGACGACGCCTTCCGGCACGCCCGCGGCATGATAGCAATCGACCAGGAAGGCGCCGGTGGCGGGCGTCTTCTCCGAAGGCTTGAACACCACCGCGTTGCCCGCGATCAGGGCGGGCACGATGTGGCCGTTGGGCAGGTGGGCGGGGAAGTTGAACGGCCCCAGCACCGCCAATACGCCGTGCGGCTTGTGGCGGAGTGCGGTGCGCGCTCCCATCGCGCCTTCGAGCTTCCGCGAGGCGGTGCGCTCCGAATAAGCGGAAACCGAGATATCGACCTTGTTGGCGACGGCCTCCACCTCGGTGCGCGCTTCCCACAAGGGCTTGCCGGTTTCGCGGGCCAGCAGATCGGTGAAGGCGTCGGCGCGGGCGCGCACGGTATTGGCGAAGCGGCGCAGCGTCTCGATGCGTATGGTGAGCGGTTTGGAGGCCCATTCCGCCCAGGCCGCGCGCGCGGTCGCCACCTCGCGGGCCGCGTCGCCGATCGCGCCTTCCCAGAGCTTCGCGCCGGTCGCGGGTTCGGTTGAAATCAGCAGGTTGGCCACACAATCTCTCCTTGGCGCTTCCCCAGCATCGTTTCGGGCTTATGGTCAACCCCGCGTTAGGGAATGGGCCTCGCCGGCCCGGCGGACGGCCGCGATCTTCGCCTCGAAACGGGACCAGTCGTCGGAAGCCGAGATCGCGTCCCAGATCGCCTCCACCTCCTCGATATGCATCGAGCAGGGTTCCGCGTCCGACCAGTAGGGGTGATCGAGTGCGGCCTCGATCGGCTCATAAGCTGCTACCGCCTCGATGAAAGGCGCGAACACCGGATGGGCATAGGCCTCCTCGGCGGGGGAGGGCGCCCGCCGCCGCCCGCCGCGCCAGTCGAAGAAGAAGCGGTCGATCGGAACCGTGCATTGGGAGAGCGCGCGCGGAATCGCGTCGGCGAGCGTCAGATCCTCCGCCTCGCCGCGCGAGGCAACGCCCAGGCGACGGAGCAGGGCCGCGGCCAGCGCCCCCTCATAGAGATTGGGGAAGCGATCGAGGATCGCGGCCAACGCCTCCACCTCGGCGACCTGGGAGAGCGCGATGGCGAGTTGCGCCGCATCCCAGTGGATCGCCAGCGCCTGCCGCCCGAAGGCGTAAAGGCCGGTCTGATCGAAATAGGCGGCGGTGAAGGTGGCGTCCCAATAGGGGGTGAAGCGCCAAGGGCCGTAATCGAAGCTCTCGGCGGTGATGGCGATATTGTCGCTGTTGAGCACGCCGTGGGCGAAGCCCGCCGCCATATAGCTCGCCGCCAGCCGGGCGGTCCGGGCGATGACATGCTCGTAGAGCCGGAGCGCCGGTTGTTCGCCCGGCTCCTCGCCATAGAGTTCGGCGAGGCAGTAGCGGACGAGCGCCGTCATATTCGCGTCGTCGCGCAGATAGGCGAGGCGCTGGAAGGTGCCGATGCGGATATGACCCCAGGAGAGGCGCACCAGCACCGAGGAGCGGGTGGGGGAGGGCTCGTCGCCCCGGATCAGCTCCTCGCCCGTCTCGATGAGGGACAGGCTGCGTGAGGTCTCGACGCCCAGCGCCTCCAGCATCTCGGTCGCCAGCACCTCGCGCACGCCGCCCTTCAAGGTGAGGCGACCGTCGCCGAAGCGGCTCCAGGGCGTACGGCCCGATCCCTTGGTGCCGAGATCCATCAGGCGGCCGCGCGCATTCCGCATCTGCGCGTAGAGGAAGCCGCGCCCGTCGCCGATATCAGGATTGTAAACGCGGAACTGATGGCCGTGGTAGCGCAGCGCCAGCGGCTCGGGGAGCGAGCCTTCGAAGGGCGTAAAGCGCGCGAAGCGATCGATCCATTCTCCGTCCGTAAGCCCCGCCAGCCCGGTCTCAGCCGCGGCGCGATTATTGCGGAAGCGCAGGCGCGCGGCCGGGAAGGCGGCGGGCTCGACGCGATCGTAGAAAGCGTCGCCCAACGCCAGGATGCGCGCTTCGGGGCGGAAAGGGGCTGCTTGCGGTTCGGAGGCCATGCCGCGATATGGGGGCCGCGACCTTCAGGAGACAAGCATTGGCGGAGCGGCGGTTCGAGGATG
The DNA here is from genome assembly GCA_035707945.1 of Sphingomonas sp. Lineage (GTDB taxonomy): Bacteria > Pseudomonadota > Alphaproteobacteria > Sphingomonadales > Sphingomonadaceae > Solisphingomonas. Next base: position 6,142 of record DASSTK010000015.1, on the reverse strand, counting down.
GCTGGTGGCAATCGGCCGACGGGCTCAAGCTCCACTATCGCGATTATCCCGGCGGCGAGGGCAAACCGCCGATCCTCTGCGTGCCCGGCCTCACCCGCAACGTGCGCGATTTCGAGGCGGCGGCGGAACGCCTCTCGCCGGACTGGCGCGTCATCTGTGTCGATCTGCGCGGGCGCGGCGAAAGCGCCGTCGCGACGGACGCCTCCCAATATGAGCCGATCACCTATCTTTCGGACCTGGACGCGCTGCTGGAGACGCTCGGCATCCAGCGGTTCGTCTGGTTCGGCACCTCGCTCGGCGGGCTGCTGGCGATGATGTGGTCGGCCACGCACCCCGGCCGCCTCGCCGGCGTGCTGCTCAACGATATCGGCCCGGTGGTGGAGAATGGGGGCCTTGCGCGCATCCGGGGCTATGTCGGCAAGAGCGCGAGCTGGCCCACCTGGCTCCACGCCGCCCGCGCGCTCGCCGAGGGCCAGGGAGACGTCTATCCCGGCTACGCGCTGGAGGACTGGCTGGGCATGGCCAAGCGGCTCTGTCGTCTGACGCCCGCCGGGCGGATCGTCTATGATTACGACATGCGGATCGCCGAGCCGATGCGGCAGGCGGAGGAGGATTCGCCCGCGCCCGATCTCTGGCCCGCCTTCGAGACGCTGAAGGGCGCGCCCGGCCTGCTCCTGCGCGGCGCGCGCAGCGATCTGCTCTCCGCCGCGACCGCCGAGGAAATGGCGCGGCGGCTGCCGGAGATGGAGTTGGCGACGGTGCCGGACGTGGGCCACACGCCCACCCTCGACGAGCCCGAATCCGAGGCTGCGATCGATCGGCTGCTCCACCGCATCGACCCGGGCGAATAATGTATATAAGCCACCTCGCGTTAACCTTGGCCGCTCCATAATAATCGCGTGTCATGACCGTCAGGCTGCTGCATCTGCATTCCACGTTCGCGCCGGGAGGGAAGGAAGCCCGCGCCGTCCGCCTGATGAACGCGTTCGCGGGCGCGGCCGAGCATGTCGTGCTGAGCGCGACGCCCGGGGCCTTCGGCGCACGCGACGGCATCGATCCGGGCGTGCGGGTCAGCTTTCCGGGTGAACGGGATGCGCCGGTGCTCACCGGCCGTCCGGGGCCTCGGCGCTACTGGTCCCTGGCGCGTTACATGGCGGGCTTCGATCTCGTGCTCACCTATAATTGGGGGGCGATGGACGCGGTCATGGCGCACCGCCTTTATCGCGTGCCGCTCCGGTTGCCGCCGCTTGTTCATCATGAAGACGGCTTCAACTCCGATGAGCTCGATCGGCAGATCCGCCGTCGTCAACTCTTCCGCGCCTCGGCTCTGAGGGGCGCACGGGTTCTCGTCGTGCCTTCGGAGCGTCTCGAGGTGGTTGCGCGCAGGGCATGGCGGCGGCCGGCGAGGAGGGTGCGCCGCATCGCCAACGGCATTGCGCTCGAACGCTATGCGGCTTTGCCTCAGGCCGATGTGATCCCTGGTTTCCGCCGCGCGCCGGGGGATATTGTCGTCGGCACGGTGGCGGGGCTGCGCACGGTCAAGAATCTGCCGCTCCTCGTCCGCGCCTTCGCCCGCGCGCGCGCGGGCGGGCGGCTGGTGATCGTCGGCGACGGGCCGGAGCGCGCGGCGATCGAGGAGGCGGCGCGAGCGGAAGGCATCTCTGATCGGGTGCTGCTGCCAGGTCATCTGGCGGATTCATCGCGCTTCATCGGCCATTTCGACATCTTCGCGCTCTCCTCGGACAGCGAGCAGTTGCCGATCGCCCTCATCGAGGCGATGGCGGCGAGCCTGCCGGTGGTCGCCACCGATGTGGGGGACGTCTGCCATATGGTCGCGCCCGAGAATCGGCGCTTCATCGTCGCCCCGCGCGACGAGGCGGCCTTCGCGGAAGCGCTCGGTCGGCTGATGGCCAACCGCGACCTGCGCCACCGGATCGGTGCGGCCAATCGCGCGCGCGCCTGGACGGAATATGGCGAAGGCGCGATGATCGCGGCGTATCGCGCGCTCTATGCGGAGGCGATGGGGCGGCCCGGAATCCTCGGCTGAAGCGCCGCCGAACGGTTCGCCGCTCTTTCTTCGCATCCCGGCGCACTTCCTGCTATGGGGGCCGCGGGTCCCATTATCTCCCGTTCGGAGAAGCGAAGTTGTTCAAAGGTATTCAGCCGATCCGCTACGGCGGCCGCGAGGTCTGGCCGCTGGTCGAGGGCGGCAAGGGCGTGTCCGCCACCAACCATATGAGTTCGGGCGCCTGGGCGGCGGCGGGCGGCATCGGCACGGTATCGGCGGTCAATGCCGACAGCTATGACGCGACCGGAAAGATCATCCCCCAGGTCTATCACGCCCTCACCCGGCGCGAGCGGCATGAGGAGCTGATCCGCTACGCGATCGACGGCGCGGTGGAGCAGGTGAAGCGCGCCTACGATATCGCCTCGGGCAGGGGCGCGATCAACATCAATGTGCTGTGGGAAATGGGCGGCGCGCAACGCGTGCTCCAGGGCGTGCTGGAGCGTACGCGAGGGCTCGTCTCCGGCGTCACCTGCGGTGCGGGTATGCCCTACAAGCTCTCCGAGATCGCCGCCGAGCATCAGGTGAGCTATCTCCCCATCATCAGCTCGGCCCGCGCCTTCCGGGCGCTGTGGAAGCGCGCCTATCACAAGGCGGCGGACTGGCTTTCGGCGGTGGTCTATGAGGATCCCTGGAAGGCGGGCGGCCACAACGGCCTCTCCAATGCCGAAGACCCCCTCAAGCCCGAGGATCCCTATCCCCGCGTCAAGGCGCTCCGCGAGACGATGCGGGAGGGCGGCATTCCCGATTCGCTGCCGATCGTGATGGCGGGCAACGTCTGGTTCCTGCGTGAATGGAACGACTGGATCGACAATCCCGAGCTCGGCCAGATCGCCTTCCAGTTCGGCACACGCCCGCTCCTGACGCGGGAAAGCCCGATTCCCGAGGCGTGGAAGCAGAAGCTGACCACACTCAACGAAGGCGAAATCCTGCTTCACCGTTTCTCGCCGACCGGCTTTTATTCCTCGGCCGTGCGCAATCCTTTCCTGCGCAATCTCGAAGCGCGCTCCGAACGGCAGGTGCCCTTCTCCGGCGAGGCGGCGGGCGATCACCAGTTCCAGCTCGATGTCGGCGTGAAGGGCAAGAGCTTCTGGGTGACGAAGAACGATCTGCTTCGCGCCCGCGAATGGGTGGGGCGGGGCTACACCAGCGCGCTCAAGACGCCGGACAATACCCTCGTCTTCGTGACGCCCGAGGAGATGAAGCATATCCGTAAGGATCAGGCGGATTGCATGGGGTGCCTGAGCCAGTGCGGCTTCTCGTCCTGGGCGGATAACGAGACCAACTCCACCGGACGCCTCGCCGATCCGCGCAGCTTCTGCATCCAGAAGACCTTGCAGGACATCGCGCATGGCGGCGATGTCGAGCATAATCTGATGTTCGCCGGCCACGCCGCCTATCGCTTCAAGCAGGATCCCTTCTACTCCAACGGCTTCGTGCCGAGCGTGAAGCAGCTCGTCGACCGCATCCTGACCGGCGATTGAACGGGCCACGACGATGAAGCGTGCGCTGGTCGTTTATCATGTTCCCTATGAGCGGCTGGCGGGTTTCGCCGGGCCGATCGAGCAGGCCGGCTATGCGATCGAGCGGCTGGATGTCGGTGATGCAGGGTTCGGCGAGGCCGATTTCCTCGCTCCCGATCTGCTTGTGCTGCTCGGCGGGCCGATGGCGCTCTATGAGCGCGCGGAATACCCCTGGATCGAGGGCGAACTGGCTCGGCTGACGGAGCGTCTGGCGCGCAAACGGCCGACGCTGGGAATCTGCCTCGGCGCGCAGATGATCGCCGCGGCGCTCGGTGCGCAGGTCTATCGCGGCCCGGCGCGGGAGGTGGGTTTCGCGCCGGTCGCGCTGACGCCGAAAGGCCGAGAATCGCCGTTGGCCGTCATCGAGGATGTGCCGGTGCTGCACTGGCATGGCGACGGCTTCGATCTCCCCGAAGGCGCGACCCTTCTGGCGCGCACCGCGCTCTATCCGCAGGCCTTCGCGATCGGGCGCTGGCTGCTCGCGCTCCAGTACCATCCCGAGATGGGCGGAGCCGGCGACGGCATCGAAAGCTGGACTGCACGCGCCGAAAACTATCTGGCGGGCGCGGGAACGAGTGGGATGGCGATTCTGGCCGACCATGCGGCGTTCGGCCCGGCGGCAAGCGCGGCGGGAAAGACATTGCTCTCCGCGTGGCTCGATCGGCTCCCGCGCCGCTCCCGATAGAAAGAGAGCGCCGCCTTTCGGCGCGCCGTTCAAAAAAACGGCGGAAATCCGGGTCGGTTCCTTCATATGGGGTTCACCCTCGGGATGTGGCCCAAGCGCTTGAAACGAGGCTCTCGCGTGGCCTAGAGACGAAGAGGCGGCACAGGAGGGGGCGATGCGCGACCGGATCAGAACCAGCTTTATCTCGGTGGTCCTGGCGGCGCTTTCCGTGCCGGCGCTGGGCGCTGGTCAGGCGGATCATGCCAAAACGCCTTATTGGGCCTCCATCGGGGCAGGCAAGGCGCGGATGCGGACCGGCCCCGGACGCAATTATCCGGCGAGTTGGCTGTATCAGCGCGAAGGGCTGCCCGTGCAAGTCATCGAAACCTATCCCGGCTGGCGCAAGATCCGCGATCCGGACGGCACGGAAGGCTGGATGGCGGGCGCGCTCATTTCCGATCGCCGCACCGGCATGGTGAAGGGCGGCATCGCCGATTTGCGTCAAAACCCCAATCCCGGCGCGCCGGTGCTGTGGCGCGCCGAGCCCGGCGTGATCGGCCGCCTCTCCCATTGCGGCGAAGGCTGGTGCCGCATCGATGTGAAAGGCCGCCAGGGCTATATCGAGGAAAGCGAACTCTGGGGCGGCGATCCCAACGAGAGCTTCGATTAAATCGAGCGATGCTCCCGCTTTCGGGAGCATCGCTTCAGTCCAAGAGCGCCTCTCACCACACATGCACGCGCTTGTCGGGCGCGAGGTAGAGCTTCTGGCCCTGCTTCACGTCGAAGGCCGGATACCAGCCGTCCATGTTCCGCACCGTCTGTGCGCGGAAGCGGGCGGGCGCGTGGACGTCGGTGGCGACGCGGTTGCGGAGCGCCTGATCGCGGATCTTCTCGCGCCAGCTCTGCGCGAAGGCGAGGAAGAAGCGCTGATCGCCGGTCAGCCCGTCGATCACCGGCGCGGGCTTGCCGTTCAGCGAGGCGTGATAGGCTTCGTAGGAAGCCGTCAGCCCGGCGATGTCGGCGATATTCTCGCCCAGCTCCTGCTTGCCGTTGAGGTGCAGCCCGGGCAGCGCCTCATAGGCGCTGTACTGGGCGGCGAGCGCCGCGCCCGCCTGCTCGAAATGCTTGAAATCGGCCGGCGTCCACCAGTTGGCGAGCTTGCCGGTGTGATCGAACAGCGCGCCGGTATTGTCGAAGCTGTGGCTGATCTCGTGCCCGATGGTGGCGCCGATCGAGCCGTAATTGGCGGCGGGATCGGCTTTCGGATCATAGAAAGGCGGTTCCAGGATCGCGGCGGGGAAGTTGAGCGCGTTCTGGAGCGGCAGGTTGACCGCGTTCACCGTCTGCGGCGTCATCCACCATTCGCCGCGATCGACCGGCTGGCCGATCTTGCCGATCTGGTGGCGATATTCGACAAGCCGGGCGCGTTCGAGATTGCCGAGCGGATCGTCCGTCTTCACCACATAGGAGGAATAATCCCGCCACTTGTCGGGATAGCCTACCGACACGCGCAGCGTATCGATCTTCTTGAGCGCCTCGGCCTTGGTGCTGGGGGCCATCCATTTCAGCGCCTCGACGCGCTTGTGGAAGGCGGCGAGGATGTTCTTCACCATGCCTTCGATGTCGCGCCTGGAAGAAGCGGGGAAATAGCGCTGGGCATAGATTTTGCCCACCGCATCGCCCAGCGCGACGTTAACGCTGGAGATCGCCCGCTTGTCGCGCGTGCGCTGCTGCGGGGTGCCCGTCAGCGTGGTGCCGTAGAAGGCGAAGTGGGCGTCGTCGAACGCCTTGGGCAGCACGTCCGTCACCTGGTTGATGGCGTGGAAGGCGAGCCAGTCCTTCCATACGTCGAGCGGCTGGCTGGCGACGAGCGCCGAGATGCCGGTGACG
>DASSTK010000014.1:0-8710 GCA_035707945.1 Sphingomonas sp. | reverse complement strand
CTATGAGGAGCGCCTCACCGACCCCGCGGTCGAGATCGACGGCGACATCGCGATGGTCTGGAGCCCCTATGTCTTCCTGCTCAACGGCAAGCCGCACCATTGCGGCACCGATCATTTCGACCTCGTCCGCAAGGACGGCGCGTGGAAGGTGCTGAGCGTCACCTGGTCGCAGCGCACCACGGGCTGCGGCGCGCAATGAGAATTTTCCTACAAGCCTCTGATTTGCTAGACACCGGCGATGCCCGATAATCTCGCCAACCGCCAGCCGCCATCCGGTGGGCAGCGGGCGGAAGCCTCGCGCGCGTGTAGGGGTGTGACTTTCGTGACCTTCCGATGCTGACGTCGCTGCTCATCGCCAATCGCGGCGAGATCGCCTGCCGCGTGATCCGCACCGCGCGCCGCATGGGGATTCGCACGATCGCGGTCTATTCGGACGCCGACGCCCACGCGCTCCACGTCCGCCAGGCCGACGAGGCGGTGCATATCGGCCCCAGCCCGGCGCGGGAAAGCTACCTGCGCGGCGACCGCATCATCGAGGCGGCCAGGGCCACCGGCGCGGAAGCGATCCATCCCGGCTACGGCTTCCTCTCGGAGAACGCCGATTTCGCGCAAGGAGTGATCGATGCCGGGCTGATCTGGGTCGGGCCCAAGCCCGCCAGCATCCGCGCGATGGGCCTCAAGGACGCCGCCAAGAAGCTGATGCAGGATGCGGGCGTGCCGACCACGCCGGGCTATCTCGGCGAGGACCAGGCCCCGGAGCGCCTCAAGGCGGAGGCCGACGCGATCGGCTATCCGGTGCTCATCAAGGCGGTCGCCGGCGGCGGCGGCAAGGGGATGCGCCGGGTGGACGATCCGGCGGATTTCCTGGACGCGCTCCAGTCCTGCAAGCGCGAGGCGGCGAGTTCGTTCGGCGACGATCGCGTCCTTCTCGAAAAGTACATCCTGTCGCCGCGCCACATCGAGGTGCAGGTGTTCGGCGATGCCCGCGGCAATGTCGTCCATTTGTTCGAGCGCGACTGCTCGCTCCAGCGCCGTCACCAGAAGGTGATCGAGGAAGCCCCCGCGCCCGGCATGGACCCGGAGACGCGCGCGGCGGTGTGCGGCGCGGCAGTGAAGGCGGCTTGCGCGGTCGATTATGTCGGCGCGGGCACCATCGAGTTCATCGCCGACGCATCGCAAGGGCTCAGGGCCGACCGCATCTGGTTCATGGAAATGAACACGAGGCTTCAGGTCGAACATCCGGTGACGGAGGAGATCACCGGGCAGGATCTGGTGGAGTGGCAGCTCCGCGTGGCGAGCGGCGAGCCGCTGCCGAAGCGGCAGGAGGAACTGGAGATCAACGGCTGGGCGATGGAGGCCCGGCTTTATGCGGAAGACCCGGCGAAGGGGTTCTTACCCAGCGTGGGGCGGCTCGACTTCTTTGAGCTCGGCGAAAGCCACTGCGTTCGCATCGACACCGGCGTGGGATTGGGGAGCATCATCTCCCCCTTCTACGATCCGATGATCGCCAAGGTCATCAGCCACGCATCGAGCCGCGAGGGCGCGGCGCGGACGCTTCGGACAGCCTGCCACAACACGATTATCGGGCCGGTGAAGACCAATGCCGCCTTCCTCGCCCGCCTGTTGGCAGAGCAGGATTTTCTCGAGGGAAAGTTCGATACCGGCTTCATCGAACGCCACCTCGCCCGCCTAGCCGGAACCGGAAGTCCATCACCGCAAGTCGTCGAGAGTGCCGCGATGGCGATCCTGCACGACGAGATGGGCGATGCCGAAGCCGTCCAGCTTTGGCGATACGAAAGCCGACACGAGCCTCAGCCTTTCGTCGGATCAGTATGGCGTTCGCTGGCAGGCTTCCGAATGGCTGCTGCGCCTCGCATCCGGGTTGCGCTCACCTACGAAGGGGAAACCTTCGTGGTTGAGAAGCCTGTGCCAAAGGCGGCCAAGTTGTCGACTATCATCAAGGATGACTGGGTGTTTGTCGCTGATATGGGCGAGAGCTTTCTGTTCAAGCGAGAGCGCTTCGAGCCAGGGCACGGAGGCGGCGCGACATCTGGAACGCTCACCGCCCCCATGCCCGGCCGCATCGTGTCCGTGGAGGTTTCGGCAGGCGAGGAGGTCGCCAAGGGGCAGCGGGTGGTGGTGATCGAGGCGATGAAGATGGAGCAGGCTTTGCTCGCGCCCTTCGACGGGGTGGTGGCGGAATTGCCGGTCTCGGCGGGCGCGCAGGTGAGCGAGGGGGCGCTGCTCGCGCGGATCGAGGCGGTGGGGGAATAGCTGTAAAATATTTCAGGTGCGGAGCGCCCGCTTTCTTCCCGCGCTATCGCTTGACGCTTCGCCCCGCCCGCTCCTATGGGGGCGCACGGCCGCGCCGACGGTTTGCGGCGATCGTAGCTCAATTGGTTAGAGCGCCGGTTTGTGGTACCGGAGGTTGCGGGTTCAATCCCCGTCGATCGCCCCACTCCGCGCGGGTGCGCGCCATGTGATCCGGGGTTTGTGTAAGCCGGGCTCCCTTGGTCATCCGATGAGGACCGGCCTTGAAGGTGAGCGCAATGGCCCCCTGGGACTATCCCGATTTCGACGAGCATGAAGGCGTCCATTTCTTCCGGGACGCCGCGTCGGGGCTCAGCGCCATCATCGCCGTCCATTCCACCCATCTCGGCCCGGCGGCGGGCGGCTGCCGCTACTGGACCTACAGCCGATCGGACGACGCGATCACGGACGCGCTGCGTCTGTCGCGCGGCATGAGCTACAAGAACGCCATGGCCGGCCTGCCGATGGGCGGCGGCAAGGCGGTGATCCTGGCGGACCCGGCGCGCGGCAAGACGCCCGAGCTGCTCGCCGCCTTCGGGCGCGCGGTCGAGAGTCTCGGCGGCCGCTACGTTACCGCCGAGGATGTCGGCATCTCGGACAAGGACATGGTGCAGGTGTCGAAGCATACCAGTCACGTCTCCGGCCTGCCGGTGGAGGGTGCGGGCGACGCCGGCGGCGATCCCGGGCCGTTCACCGCTATGGGCGTCTATCTGGGCCTCAAGGCCGCGGTGAAGCAGGGTTTGAAGCGCGACGGCATGGCCGGCGTGCATGTCGCCATCCAGGGCGTCGGCTCGGTCGGCGGGGGGCTCGCCCGCCTGCTGGCGAAGGACGGCGCGAAGCTGACGCTGGCCGACGTGAACGAGGAGCGCGCCAAGACGCTCGCCGCCGAGCTCGGCGCACAGGTCGCGCCCACCGATGCGATCCTGACGGTCGAGGCCGATGTCGTGAGCCCCTGCGCGCTCGGCGCGATCCTGACGGCCGAGAGCATCGCCCGGCTCAAGGCGCAGGTGGTCGCGGGCGCCGCCAACAACCAGCTCGCCACGCCGGAGGACGGCTGGCGGCTGCATTCGCGCGGCATCACCTATGCCCCCGATTACGTCATCAACGCGGGCGGCATCATCAATGTCGGCCTCGAATATCTCGGCCACGGCGATCGCGCCGAGGTGGAGAGCCGCATCGCCGAGATTCCCGGCCGGCTCGATCAGATCTGGCGGGAGAGCGCGGCCAGCGCCGAACCCGCCTCGCTGGTCGCCGACCGCATGGCGGAGCGCCTGATCGGGCGGGGGTGAGGCGGCCAAAGACCGCCTTCCCCAAAGGCGCGGGGCGGCCTAAAGCGGGCTGCCGATGCACGCCTACGCCAACCCCGTTCGATTCCTGAACCTCGCCCGGCCGCTCACCGGCTGGCTGAGCTGGATCGGCGTGGCGCTGATCGTGGCGGGTTTGGCGGGCGGGCTGTTCGTCACCCCGCCCGATTATCTCCAGGGCGAGACGGTCCGCATCATGTATATCCATGTGCCGAGCGCGTGGCTGGGCATGGCGGGCTGGGCGGCGATCGCGGTGGCGAGCTTTTCGGAGCTGGTCTGGCGGCATCCGCTGGCGAGCGTGGCGGCGCGGGCCGTGGCCGTGCCCGGCGCGGTGTTCACCGCCATTTGCCTCATCACCGGCTCCATCTGGGGCCGGCCGACCTGGGGGACATGGTGGGAGTGGGACGGGCGGCTCACCTCCATGCTGGTGCTGTTCTTCCTCTACATCGCCTATATCGCGCTCGCCGAGGCGGTGGCCGAGCGCGGGCAATCGCGCATCGCGGCGATCTTCGGCATCATCGGCGCGGTCAATCTGCCGATCATCCATTATTCGGTGCTGTGGTGGCGCACGCTGCATCAGGGGGAGAGCATCACGCTCACCGGCTCCACCATCGCGCCTTCGATCCTGTGGCCGCTGCCGATCGCGCTCATGGGCTTCACCTTGCTGTTCGCAGGCATTACGCTGATGCGGATGCGCGCCGCGCTGGCCCGCGCCAAGGTGGAGGCGCGGCTGCGGCGGCTGGGGGGAGAGGCGTGAATCAGTGGGGGTTCGTGATCGCGGCCTATGGCGTCGCCTTCGTGGGCGTGCTCGCGCTCGTCACCGCGAGCCTCGTCGCGATGCGCCGCGCCGAGCGCGCGCTTGAGGGACTCAGGCGGCGATGAAGGCCAAGAACCAGCGGCTCACCCTCGGGGTGGTCGCCGTGATCGCGCTGATCGGGGCGGCGCTGCTCGCCATGTCGGCGCTGAAAAGCCAGGCTTCCTTCTTCTACAGCCCGAGCGACGCGGCGCGCGATCATGTCGCGCTGAATCAGCCGGTGCGGCTGGGCGGCATGGTGGAGAAGGGCTCGCTCCGCCACGAGCCCGACGGGGTGACGATCGACTTCACCGTGACCGACGGGCAGGCGAGCGTGCCGGTGCGTTACACCGGCATCGTGCCGGACCTGTTCCGGGAGGGATCGGGGGTGGTGGCGGACGGCCGCTTCACCGCGCCCGGCCGCTTCACCGCGGACAATATCCTCGCCAAGCATGACGAGCGCTACATGCCGCCGCAGATCGCGGGCGCGATGCACAAGAGCGGGAGCCTGGAGCGATGATCGCCGAAGCGGGGCTTGCCGCGCTGTGGATCGCCGCCGCGCTGGCGCTCCTCCAGACCTTCCTGGGCTTCGCCGCGCTGAGCAGGGACGGCGCGGCGATGGGGCATGCGGCGCGTCCGGTGGCGGTGGTGCAGGCGCTGATGACCATGACCGCCTTCGCCATGCTGCTGCTCGTCTTCTGGCGGACCGACCTTTCGGTCGCGCTGGTCGCCAATGACAGCGCCTCGACGCTCCCGGCCATATACCGCATCGCCGGCGCGTGGGGGAATCACGAAGGCTCGATGCTGCTATGGGTGACGATCCTCGCGCTCGCGGGCGCGGCGGTGGCCATCTTCGAGCGACGGCTGCCGGAACGGACGCTGGCCGCCACGATCGGCGCGCAGGGCCTGATCGCGCTCGGCTTCTTCGCCTTCCTGCTTTTCTCCTCCAAGCCCTTCGCGCGGCTGACATTTCCGCCGGCCGAAGGCGCGGGCTTCAATCCGCTGCTGCAGGACCCCGGCCTCGCCTTCCACCCGCCGACTCTCTACGTCGGCTATGTCGGCCTGTCGGTGGCCTTCTCCTTCGCGGTGGGCGCGCTGCTGGCGCGTGACGTCGGCCCGGCCTTCGCGCGGGCGATGCGGCCCTGGGTGCTGGGCGCGTGGATTTTCCTGACGATCGGCATCACCGCGGGCAGCTACTGGGCCTATTACGAGCTCGGCTGGGGCGGCTGGTGGTTCTGGGATCCGACCGAGAACGCCTCGCTGATGCCCTGGCTCGCGGCGACCGCGCTCATCCATTCGGTGACGGTGCTGGCGACGCGCGACGGCTTGCGCGCCTGGACGATCATGCTGGCCGTGGTCGCCTTCTCGATGAGCATGGTGGGCACCTTCCTGGTCCGCTCCGGCATCCTCACCAGCGTCCACGCCTTCGCGCTGGACCCGAAGCGCGGCGCGTTCATCCTGGTGCTGCTCGCGCTCTATATCGGCGGCGCGCTGCTGCTGTTCGCCACCCGGATCGCCACGGTGCAGGCGGGCAGCCGCTTCGACGTGGTGAGCCGCGAAGGCGCGCTGGTGCTGAACAATCTGCTGCTCTCGGTCATCCTGGCGCTGGTGCTGATCGGCACGCTTTATCCGCTGCTGACCGAGGCGATGGGCGAGAAGGTTTCGGTCGGGCCGCCCTATTTCAATTCCGTGGTCGGGCCGATCGCGCTTGCGCTGATCGCGGTGATGATGGCCGGTCCGCTGATGCGCTGGCGGCGCGATGACGGCAGGAAAGTGCTGCGCCGCCTCGCCGCGCCGATCGCGATTGCGCTCGTGGCGTTGATTCTGGTGCTGCTGCTCGCGCCCGGCATTCATGTTCTGCCCGCGGCGGGGCTGGTGATCGCAGCCGGGGCGGCGGCGGCGAGCGTCGCGCCGCTGTGGGGTCGCAATCTGCGCCGCACCCCGCTTTTCACCTGGGGCATGGTGGCGGCGCATCTGGGCGTCGCGGTGTGCCTCGCCGGCATGGCTTCCGAAACAGCCTTCAACCAGCAGACATTGGTGGCGGCGCGGCCGGGCGAGACGGTGCATGTCGGCCCCTATGCGGTGCGTTTCGCAAGCATCGGGCCGGTCGCCGGGCCCAATTGGACGGCGGTGCAGGCGACCCTGGTTGCCACGCGCGGCGACACCACGCTCACCCTCCAGCCCGAGCAGCGCACCTTCGATACGCCGCCCCAGCAGACCAGCGAGAGCGCGATCGCGACCCGGCTGGACGGGCAGCTCTATACGGTGGTGGGCGATGCGGTGCCGGGCGGGCGCTGGCAGCTTCGCCTGTGGTGGAAGCCCTTCGTTACTTTGATCTGGCTTGGGGGCGCGCTGATCGCCTTGGGCGGCGCGCTCGCCTTCGCCGGGCGCGCGCTGCCGCGACGGCGGCGGGTGAAGGAGGAACGGTACGGCTACGCGCGAGGCTATGCGTGAAGACGGTCCGCATCCTGCTCTGGCTGCCGGTGGTGGGCTTCGTGATCGTGCTCGGGCTGGTCGCCTCCGGTCTGTTACGGCCGCACGACACCACCATCCGATCCCGCATGGTGGGGCAGAAGCTGCCTGCTTTCTCGCTGCCGTCGGTGCAGGGAAACGCCCCGCCGCTCACCCCCGCCGGCTTTGCGGACGGCACGCCGCGTCTCGTCAATTTCTTCGCGAGCTGGTGCGTGCCCTGCGCGGCCGAAGCGCCGGAGCTAATGCAGTTGAAGCAGGCGGGCGTGCCGATCGTCGGCGTCGCGGTGCGCGATCTTCCCGCCGATACGCTGGGCTTCCTGCGCCGCAACGGTGATCCCTATTCCCGGCTGGTGCGCGACGACGCGGCGACGATGCAGATCGCGCTCGGCTCCTCGGGCGTGCCCGAGACGTTCCTGATCGACGGCAAGGGCGTGATCCGCGCCCAGCATATCGGCCAGATCCTCCCCGAAGAGGTGCCCGCGCTGGTGGCGCAGGTGAGGGCGCTCCGGTGAGGCGGCGCATCCTGTTCGCGGCGCTGCTGCTCGCGCCCGCCATGCTGCGCGCCGATCCGGTCATGGCGCCGGAGAAGCTGGCCTATACGCAGCTCCCCGATCCGAAGCAGGAGGCCAGGGCCGAGGCGCTGATGCAGACGATCCGCTGCGTCGTCTGCCAGGGCCAGTCGATCGCGGACAGCAACGCCGATCTCGCCGGCGACATGCGCGCCATCGTGCGCCAGCGCATCGCCGCGGGCGAGAAGCCGGAAGCTATCCGCCAGTGGATGATTCAACGCTACGGCGCGTGGGTCAGCTACAAGCCTCCGCTGGAACCGATCACCTGGCCCTTGTGGATCGCACCGCTGCTGCTGCTGCTTCTCGGCGGCTGGCTCGCGACGCGCACGCTCAAGCGGCGGGGGCGGGCATGAGCGGCTGGGTGTTCGTCGCGGGTTTCGCGGTGGTCGTATGGCTGCTGCAGTGGCGGCCGGGGCGGCTCGGCCGTCCGGCGTTGACGCTGGCCGCCGCCGCCCTGTTCGTCGCCGCCGCCGGTTACGCCTGGCAGGGCACGCCGGGGGAGGCGGGCGCGCCCGCCGCGCGACACGATCAGAGCCGTCGCCCCGATACGCTGTTCGCGATCGATCGCCAGTCCCTGCTCCCCCATTTCGGCGAGACGGCCCAATGGCTGGGCGAGGCCGACGCGATGAACCGCTGGGGCGACGATCACGCGGCCGTCGCCGTCATGCAGAGCGCGGTTTCGCAGCATCCGGACAATGTGGCGCTTCGGCTCGGCCTCGCCCACGCGCTGCTGATCCTGGCGGACGGCAACATCACCGCGCCGGCGGTCAAGCTCGCTTATGAGCGCGCGATCGCGCTCGCCGGGCCGAACGATCCTTCCGCGCGCTATTTCTACGGCCTCGCCTGGCTGGAAGCGGGCGGGCCGGAGCAGGCGGGCGAGATCTGGCGCAAGCTCGAAGCCTCGCTTCCGGCGGGTTCGCCGTGGAAGCAGGTGCTGGAAGGCCGCCTGAAGCTGATCGGCATGATCCAGGCCCAGCAGGCGCGGATGGCGACAGGCGGTTAGCAGGTTCCTGGGCGTGCTCCTGCGAAGGCAGGAGCCCAAGGGATGAGCGGTGGCGCTTGCCACTCCGGGCTCCTGCCTTCGCAGGAGCACAAGGCAAGGCTATTCCACGGCCTCGCGTGGCTAGAGGCGGACGGTTAGCACCGCCGGGCGTGCTCCTGCGAAGGCAGGAGCCCAGGAGAATAGCGACGATGCGTGCCACCCTGTGCTCCTGTTTCCCAAGAGCACAAGGTGGAAATCCCTCAGTTCAGCGGCAGGTCGA
>DASSTK010000013.1:0-3947 GCA_035707945.1 Sphingomonas sp. | reverse complement strand
GGCCGCCCCAACGCCCGCCGCAAGGCGCCGACGTGCGCGGCGCGCGGCGTCAGGCGCAGGCGGGCGGCGCCGGCCCCGGCCATAAGCTGCCGCTTCCCGGCATCCGGAACGTGGTGGCGGTCGCTTCGGGAAAGGGCGGCGTCGGCAAGTCGACGGTCGCCGCCAACCTCGCGGTGGCGCTGGCCCGCCAGGGGCACAAGGTCGGCCTTCTCGACGCCGACATCTACGGCCCGTCGCAGCCGCGCATGATGGGGATCTCCGGCCGGCCTTCGACGACGCCCGACGGCAAGCGCCTGAAGCCGATGGAAAGCTATGGCGTCAAGTGCATGTCGATCGGCTTCCTCGTCAACGAGGAGACGCCAATGATTTGGCGCGGCCCGATGGTGATCGGCGCGCTCGAGCAGCTCCTGCGCGACGTCGAATGGGGGCCCCTCGATCTTCTCGTGGTCGACATGCCGCCCGGCACGGGCGACGCACAGTTAACCATGGCGCAGCGGGTACCGCTCGCCGGTGCCATTATCGTCTCGACGCCGCAGGATATTGCGTTACTCGATGCCCGCAGGGGCATCGCCATGTTCCGCAAGGTGGAGGTGCCGATCCTGGGGTTGATCGAGAACATGTCGACGTTCGTGTGCCCGAACTGCGGCCACGAAACCCATATCTTCGCCCACGGCGGCGCGAGAACCGATGCCGAGCGCCTGAAGGTGCCGTTCCTGGGGGAGGTGCCGCTCGCCATGCCGATCCGGGAGACCTCGGACGCCGGAACCCCAATCGCCGGCTCGGCTCCCGATAGCGAGCCGGGGCAGGCCTTTGCCGCCATCGCCGGCAAGATATGGCAACAAATTTCCGCAGCCGCCCCGCCCTCCAGCCCTAAAATCGTCATAGAATAATTCAACGATGCGTAACGTATCCGGGGACAAACTGGCCCCCCGTCACGACCGAGTGTCCCTGTGAAATATGAAATCTCACTAAGAAGCCCGAAATGGGCCCCATCGGCGGACGATTTCAAGAATCTGAGCCTTTGGCTCCGGGTGCGTTGGCGGGCGCTGCTGTGGCTGCTTGAGCGCCGGAAGCTGCGCAACAACGAGCTGGCGTTGATCCTGCTCGCGGCCCTGATCGGCGTCGTGGTCGGGTTCGCTGTGGTCGTCGTCCACCAAGGCATGCAGCACATGCACGAGTTTGCCTTCGGGCTTGAGCCGCACCGCCTCCTGAGCGAAGGATTCGGCCTCGACTGGCGCCGGGTGGTGGCGGTCCCCATTATCGGCGGGCTGATCGTCGGCCTCACCACGGTTGCAATCCGCTACTGGCGACCGCGGGAGATCGTCGATGCGATCGAGGCCAACGCCCTTTACGGCGGGCGGATGTCGCTGATCGACAGCATCAATATCGCGATCCTGACGCTGCTCTCCGGCGGCTTCGGCGCCTCGGTCGGCCTGGAAGCGGCCTATACCCAGGTCGGGGCGGGGTTCGCGTCAACGGTCGGGCGCATCCTCCGCGTCCGCCGCGGTGACTTGAGAACGCTGGTCGGCTGTGGTGCGGCCGCCGCAATCGCCGCCGCTTTCAACGCGCCGTTGGCGGGCGCCTTCTATGCCTTCGAGCTGGTGATCGGCACCTATTCGCCGGCGGTGCTGGCGCCGGTCGGTGTCGCCGCGCTGACGGGCGTCTTCACCGCGCGCTGGACGTTCGGCTCGCAGCCGCTGTTCCTGGTCTCGACCGCGATCAACGTCGGCGGATGGGATTACGCTCTGTTCGGTGCGCTCGGCATCGCCGCCGCCGTCCTCGGCATCGTCCTGATGATGACGGTGACGTGGATCGAACGGATTTCCCGCCGTTACGCGATTCCCTCCTGGCTTCGTCCGATGCTCGGCGGAGGGGTGATGGCGGCGATTGCGTTCTACTATCCGCAAGTGCTGGGCAGCGGCCACGGCGCGATCCAGGTCGTCATCGGCAACGCGTTCACACCGCTGGTGCTGCTGGCGATGGTGCCGGCGAAGGCGCTCGCCTCGGCGGTGTCGGTGGGCTCCGGATTCCGCGGCGGCCTGTTCAGCTCGTCCTTGTTCCTGGGGGCGCTGTTCGGCGGCGCGATCGGCGGCCTTCTCGCGCAGCTCCTTCCGAACGTTCACGTCGATCCGCTCGCCTTCACGCTGGTCGGCATGGGCGGCCTCGCCGCGGCGGTGATCGGCGCGCCGGTCACCATGATCCTCCTGGTGCTGGAGCTGACCTCGAACTTCTACGTCGCGATGGGCGTTATGGTCGCGGTGTTCTTCGCCTCGACCGTGGTGCGGCTCACCTTCGGCTACTCGTTCGCAACCTGGCGCTTCCACGTGCGCGGGGTTCCGATCCGCGGGGCGTCCGACATCGGTTGGATACGAGAGCTCACCGTCGCACGCCTGATGCGGCGCGACGTCCAGACTGCGGTCGAGGACCTGCCGTTGATCGAGTTCCGCAAACGCTTTCCGCTCGGCAGCACCAAACGCGTATTCCTGATCGACGCGGATGGCCGCTACGCAGGCATGATCGACACGAGCGACGCCCATGTGCCCGATCTCGACGAGAAGATCGAAGGAATGGCGGCGCGCGATCTGCAGCAGGGCCGCGGCGAGTTCCTGTTGCCGAACCAGACCGTGCGCGCGGCGCTCGACCGCTTCACCGACGCTGAGCTGGAAACGTTGCCGGTCATCAACAACGTTCAGGATCGCCAGGTTATCGGGTTCCTCACCGAAGCCTACGCGCTCCGCCAATACCGGCAGGAACTGGAGCGCGCGCGCGCCGAGGAGCTCGGCGACAGCACCTTGTTTGGACCCGGCTAAAGGCCGGCTGGGTTTGGCCCCGGCTAACGCCGGCTGGGTTCGGGCCGAGCTAACTCTCTACTCCCGTCCCAGGGCTTCCATCAGTTCGCGCCATTCGCGCGCCGAGAGCCCGCTCTCCTTCTGCCCGACCGTTTCCCCGGCGAGCATCCGTTTCACCACCGCGAGCCCCGCCTTCGAGATCGTGACCGCGCCCATGCGGTACTGCTCGAACGCGTTAAAGGCCGCCGGCACCCAGCGGCGCACCGTCTCCAGCATCGCCTCGGCGTAGACGCGAATCTCGTACTGCGCGTGCGGATCGGCGCGGAGCGAGAGGAAACCAAGCAGGTTGTGGAGATCGGTTTTCCAGTACCACTGGGTGTAGAAGTTGAGCGTCAGGTTCATTCGCGCGAGCTCGCGGGCGAGACCCTGGCGCTCGGGGTCGATTGCGCTGCCCGCCTCGGACTCGTTCAGCATCTCCTGGTAGTGGATGTAGGTGCGCTCCGAGTCCTCTTTGAGCAGCGCGAACACCCGCTCGGCTTCCTTGCCCTCGAGCGCCGCGCCTCGCCCCTGGCGGTTCGACTTGGACTGCACGCCCAAGTGCTCCGGCGCGGGAATGTAGAACTCCTTATCCAGGATCGAGTAGCGCGCCGAGTATTCGTTCACGTTGGCGGTGCGGTGCCGGATCCACTGGCGCGCGACGAAGATCGGCAGCTTCACGTGGTACTTGATCTCGCACATCTCGAACGGCGTGGTGTGCCGGTGGCGCATCAGGTAGTTGATCAGCCCGGCGTCCTCCGAGACGCGCTTTGTACCCTTGCCGTAGGAGACGCGCGCGGCCTGTACGATCGCCGCATCGTCGCCCATGTAGTCGACGACGCGCACGAACCCGTGATCGAGCACGGAGAGCGGCTTGTAGAGAATCTCCTCGAGGGCGGGAACGGTGGGGCGCTTCGTGGCGGCGGTCTGCGCCTGCGCGGCCTTGATCTCGGCGTCTTGTTCGGGGGTGAGCGGCATGAATGGATGGTGCACCGGATGAGTGGGGCGGCACTCTAGCCGCTTCCGCTCGCTCCGGCCAGCGCCGGAACACTCCACTTCTCCACAACGCGCGCGCGATCTCCCGGTATCATCGGGAGAAAGCCCAGGTGAGCCCGCGCAAAA
>DASSTK010000012.1:0-3764 GCA_035707945.1 Sphingomonas sp. | reverse complement strand
ATGTCGCGCTCACCACGGGCGGCAATCTCCGTCTCTCCGATCTGTTCGTCCAGGGCGCGCTCACCGGCGCGGATGCGGAAGGCAACGCCTCGGGCCTTGCGGGGATCGGCGGATCGGCGACGCTCGGCACGCTCGCCGTTTATGGCGGCGATATCCGCCTCGCCGCGCCTGGCGGGATCACCATCGGCCAGGTCTATGTGCGGAACGGCCGAGTCGTGGCCCTCGACGCCAGGAACGCGGCGCTCAACGTCACCGATATCACCGGCAGCGAAGCAGGCGTAGCGGGCAGCATCAGCCTGAACGGCGGCAGCGTCACCGCGGACAGGCTTCAAGCCTCGGGCGCGGTGACGCTCACCGCGACCGGCGCGGTCGCCGTCACCACCGATGTCGCGGCGAGCGGCGTCACCGCCAAGGGATCGACCGTCGATATCAATGCGCTGGGGCCGCTCGTTCTCACCTCGATCGTGGCGACCAACGGCGATGCGACCGCCAGGAGCGGCGGCGATCTCTCGGTCGCGGCGGGGCAGGCGAGCGGGAACCTGACGCTCACCTCGGCAGGCACGGCCACGCTGAACGGTGCGATCGGCGCTGGCAACATGCTCGCCGTCACGGGCCGGGGCATCGCCGTCAACGGAACCCTGAAAGCGCCCCGGATCGCCTTCCGCTCGGCCGCGATGACGATCGGGAGCGCCGCTCAGATCGGCTATGCGGGCGTCACGCAGAAGGTCAGCTTCACGGACAGCGGCTCGGGGCCGAGCTTCGTCGGCGGCACGGGCGGAGACGGCTATTCGCTGACCAACGCCGGCCTGTCCCGCGTGGAATCGCAGGATATCGCGATCAGCCTGCCCGGCGACGTCACGATCGGCGCTCTCTCGCTCACCGGCGCGGGCGGGACGGCCGCCAATCTCGGCGGCGCGCTCACCATCTCGACGCCCGGCGCGATCACCGTCAACGGCGCGGTGGCGCTCACCGGCGCCACGGCCGCCAATACGCTGGAGCTGGATGCGGGGCCGTCGATCACGGTTGTCACGCCTTCGGGCTCCATCGCGATCACCGACACGGCCAAGGCTCCGGTCGGCACGCTGGTGCTGAACGCGGGCACGATCGCGGTCGCCTCGCAGGCGGCGCTGACCGACATCGCCAACGCCGCCGACATCGCCGCGCGCGACGCCCGGCTCGCCACCAATGACGGCGCGGCCAACGATCAGGGCTATCTGGCCGCCGGGACTATGCGCTTCTCGATCGCGGACGGGCTCTACATCCAGAACAGCGGCGCGGATTCCTCGCCGCTCGCCGATCGGCGGGGCTTCACCGTGGGCGACGGCGGCCTGACGATCGCCACCGTGGGCGAAGGCCCGGCCGAGATCGTCATCAACGGCCGCCAGATCGGGGCGGACGGCGTGGCGATCACCGGCGACGCGCTGATCGCCAAGGTTTCGCTTAACGGCGCCTTGGCTCCGAACGGCGTCGAGGGTCCGGCCCGCTTCGATCCCCTCTCCACGATCAACGGCTGCAAGATCACCGCGGGAAGCTGCCCGACGACGCCGGATCAGCTCATCCCGCAAACGCTGGTCTTCGTGCGCGACACGATCAGCAACGTGCTGACCGACGATCCGGACGACACCCAGAAATCCTCATCCAGCGCGGCGGCGGCGGTGAACGGGGCGATCCCGCCGATCATCATCCCGGCGATCACGCTGACCGGGCTCACCCCGTTCAGCTTCGCGCCGCCGATCGACGAGCCGATCATCGGCGTGGGCAACGAGGATCTATGGTCCGGCGGCGGCAATCCGTGACGGCGGGTTCAGGCTCCCGGCACCTTGAGCGCGCGCGCGGCGTCCGCCAGTTGGGCGAGCGTCGCGCCGTCTCCGGCGAAGGCGCGGCGTGCGCTCGCCAGCGCGTCCGCCGCCGCCTTGCCGTCTCCCAGCACCATCCGCGCCCGCATCAGCCGGATCCAGCCTTCGGCGTCGTTCGGCTGTCGGGCCAACCGGGCGGCGAGGCGATCGACCATGCCGCGCGCCATCGCGTCCTGCTGGGTGGGGCTGAGCCGCGCCGCATCGCTCATCTGTTCGGGGGTGGGGCCGGGGATCGCGGCGCGCGCCACATCATCCCCGCCCGGCGCGGCGTCCGGCGCGGGCGCGACATCGGGCACGCGCCCTACGACGTCGATCTTCTGCTGCTTCGCCACCTTCAGGATCAAATCATGCACCGATTGCGCCCAGGGCGCATCTGGCGGGGAATCCTTGAGCAGCGCGATCCAGTCCTCGATGGCGCCCTTGTGATCGCCCCGCACATCCTTCTCGACCGCGAGGAAATAGCGCGCGCGGGCGTCTTTGGGGTCGAGCGCCAGCGCCTTCGTGAAGGCGTCATGCGCGATCGGATCGACCGCGTTGGAGGCGAGCGTCTGCGCCTCGCCGAAGGCGGACCAGACATCCGATCGGTTGGGCAGAAGGCGGCTGGCGCGGGCATAGGCCCCGGCCGCGTCCGAATAGCGCTGCAACTGGAAGTAGGACCAGCCGAGCGCGCGCCAGCCGTCGCCGTCGTCCGGATGGGCGCGCAGTCGATCTTCCAGGCCGCCGATCATGGAGGCGAGATCGGCGGGGGGCTGCCCGGCCGCCGACGCGGCCGGCGCGCTCTTGTGCTCGCCGGCGGCGCGGACACCGATCGAGACGCCCGCGCCCGCCATCGCTATTCCCAGCGCGATCAGCGCCACGCGGTTGAAGCCCGGCTTCGCCTCGTCCGTCATAGTTCCGCCCCCGGATGTCGCTTCACCCTAGCAGTTGCGGGCGGGAATGCTAGAGTGGGCGCGGGGCAGGACAGGGGGGTGAACGGTGGCTGACCGTTACGCCGTCGCGATCATCGGTTCGGGGCCGGCCGGGCTCAGCGCGGCCGCGCGCGCCGCGGCGCGGGGCATGAGCCATGTCCTGCTGGAAAAGCGGCCCGATCACCTCGCCGACACCATCTTCAAATATCAGAAGGGCAAGCATGTCATGGCGACGCCGAGCGGGCTGGTGCTCCGCTCGGACGTCGATTTCGAGGCCGGCAAGCGCGAAGCGGTGCTCGATACGTGGGACCG
Organism: Sphingomonas sp.; assembly: GCA_035707945.1. Taxonomy (GTDB): domain Bacteria; phylum Pseudomonadota; class Alphaproteobacteria; order Sphingomonadales; family Sphingomonadaceae; genus Solisphingomonas. Next base: position 688 of record DASSTK010000012.1, on the reverse strand, counting down.
GCAGGCCGCCGAGGCGAAGATCAACATCCGCATGGGCGCGGACGTGACGAAGATCGAGGGCGCGAAGGGGGCCTTCACCCTCACCCTTTCCAACAAGGAGACGATCGAGGCCGAAACCGTGATCCTGGCGATCGGCACCCAGGGCAATCCCAACCTGCTCCGCATCCCCGGCGCGGACGCGCCGCACGTCCAGTATCAGCTCGACGATCCCGGCGAATATATCGACGAGCATATCGTCGTCATCGGATCGGGCGATGCGGGGATCGAGAACGCGCTCGGCCTCGCCGCCGATCCGGAGCAGCGCAACACCGTCTCGATCCTCAACCGCAGCGCCGATTTCGCGCGCGCCAAGGCCGCCAACGTCAAGGCGCTGATGGAGGCGCGGGACAACGGCCGGGTGCGGGTGCTGACCGAAACCACCCCGGCGGGGATCGAAGGCAAGGAAATCCTGCTCGACACCCGCGACGGGCAGGTGCGGCAGCGCTGCGATCGGGTGATCGCGCGCATGGGATCGGCCGCGCCGCGCGCCTTCGTCGAAAGCTGCGGCATCGTCTTCACCGGCCCGGACCGAGAGGCTTTCCCGGCCTTGAGCCCGCAATTCGAAACCAGCGCGCCCGGCATCTACGTGATCGGCGCGCTGGCGGGTTATCCGCTCATCAAGCACTGCATGAACCAGGGCTATGACGTC
>DASSTK010000011.1:0-2915 GCA_035707945.1 Sphingomonas sp. | reverse complement strand
TAGGCGTTCTTGCGCAGCCCCTCCGGCGCCGCGACGATCATCGCGCCGACCATGTCGGCGCCCATGATGTGGCTGTTGTCGTAAACCTCGATGCGGCCCGGCGGCTCGCCCAGCTCGAACAATTCGGCCAGCTCGCACAGGATTTTCCCCTGCGTCGTCGATTCGGCGAGATGGCGATCCAGCGCCTCCTCGGCGTTGCGGCAGGCCTGTTGGAGCAGCCGCCGCTGCTCGCCGCGCTGGGGGCGCTTCAGCTCCACCTTGCGCCCCGCCCGTTCGGCGAGCGCCTGCGCCAGCAAGTCCCGCTCCTCCCAATCGCGATCGACCAGCACGAGGCGCGCGGGCGGCACCTCCTCATAGAATTGCGCGAGGAAGCTCTGCAGCACCTCCTCCGGCGGCACGTCGGCGGTATGGGCGGGGAAGAAGCTGCGATGGCCCCAATTCTGCCCGCCGCGGATGAAGAAGGCCTGCAGGCAGGTGACGCCGCTGCGGCACGCCAGCGCCCACACGTCGGCGTCGCTCACCCCCTCGGCGTTGATCGCCTGCGTACCCTGGATGAAGGTGAGCGCCTTCAGCCGATCGCGGAACACCGCCGCGAGCTCAAAATCCATCGCCTCGGCCGCCGCCGTCATCTGATCGGCGAGCTTCTTCTGCACCTGCGTCGATTTGCCCGCGAGGAAGGCCTTCGCGTCCTCGACCAGCTCGGCATAGTCCGCCTCGTCGATCCGCCCGACGCAGGGGGCCGAGCAGCGCTTGATCTGGTAGAGCAGGCAGGGCCGCACCCGATTCTGGAAGAAGCTGTCGGTGCAGCTTCGCAGCAGGAACAGCTTCTGGAGCGCGTTCAGCGTCCGCGTCACCGATCCGGCCGAGGCGAACGGCCCGTAATATTGCCCCTTCGCCCGCCGTGCGCCGCGATGCTTCTGCACGCGGGGAAAGGCATGATCCTCGCGCAGCAGGATGAAAGGGAAGGACTTATCGTCCCGCAGCAGCACATTATAGGGCGGGCGGAAGCGCTTGATGAGCTGCGCCTCCAGCAGCAGCGCCTCGGCCTCGGTATTGGTGGTCACGATCGTCATGGAGCGCGTCTGCGCCACCATGCGCTGCAGCCGCTTGGGCAGGCGCGCGACCTGGGTGTAGTTGGTGACGCGGTTCTTGAGCGCCCGCGCCTTGCCGACATAAAGCACATCCCCGCGCGCATCGTGCATCCGATAGACGCCGGGCCGCGCGGGGAGCGTCCTCAGTACATTGCGGATCGCCGCCACGCCCGCGTCCAGATCGGGCTGATCCGATCCGCGGACGGTGTAGGCGGCGCGTTCCTCGTTGAATCGGTCGATGGGCGTCGTGTCGTTCACAGGCCCTATCTAGGCCATCCCGGCCGCGCATCCACTCCCCGTCATGCGAAGACGAGACGCCCGCCGCCCGCTTCGGACCCGGGCACATCGGCGATCCGGCCGCCCGGCGTCGGGCTCATGCCGCTTGCGGCTGCATCTCGACGGCGCGGGCCGCGATGGTCGAACGAGCGAGTTGGTCCGCGGCAAGATTGCCGGGCAAGCCGGACGCCGCGGCGAGATCGAGCACGCGCATGAGGCGTTCGCCTGTCGCCATGACCCGCTCCAGCACCGCCTGGTTTGACCAGCGTAGATATTCCGCGGCGACGTTGATGATGCCGCCGGCGTTGACGACATAATCGGGCGCGTAGAGCACGCCCTTGTCGGCCAGCCGCGCGCCATCCTCGCTGGTGGCGAGCTGGTTGTTGGCCGCGCCGCACACGACGCGCGCGCGCAGGCGCCCGATCGTCTCATGCGAAAGCACGCCGCCCAGCGCACAGGGCGCGAAGACATCGGCGTCCGCGGCCAGGATCGCATCGGGGGCGAGCGCGGTCGCCCCGGTCGCCCTCACCACATGATCGACATTGCCGGGATCGATATCCGCGACCAGCAGCTTCGCGCCCGCGTCCCGCAACATGACGGCGAGCGCGGCCCCGACATGCCCCACCCCCTGGATCGCGACGGTGCAGTCGGCAAGCTCGCGATCGAGCCGCCGCCGGACAGCCTCCTTCATCGACAGAAATACGCCGCGCGCGGTCCAGGGCGAGGGATCGCCGCCGGGGCGCCTGCCCGAAGGCGGCAAACCCGCGACATGGCGGGTGGCCCGGGCCACGGCGCGCATGTCCTCGACGGATGTGCCGACATCCTCGGCGGTGACGTAATCGCCCCTGAGGCCTTCGACAGCCCGCCCGAAAGCTTCGAACAGGCGCGACCTGTCGACCGCGCCCCCGGTCCGGCGCAGCACCGCCTTGCCGCCGCCCAGCGGCAGATCGGCCAGCGCATTCTTGTAGCTCATGCCTTCGGCCAGACGGAAGGCGTCGACCGCCATCTCGGATGCCGACGGATACGACCAGTAACGACACCCTCCGGCGGCGGGGCCGAGCACGGTCGAGTGCAGGACGATGATCCCTTCGAGCCCCGTCGCCGCGTCATGCACCATATGCACCTGCGCCGGCGAAGGCGGCTGGCTTGTCATCAGAACCATCGACTCGCTCCTTCCTGTCCAGGCCGATGTTTTGACCGATCTTCGGAGCAATCTCTTGCCTCATTGGCCCATCCCGCCCCATATCCGGGGACAGGTTTTGCCGTTTCAGGCCAAAAGGAGGGTAATTTGTCCGAACAGCTCGATCCCTTCGAACGCAAAATCCTGCGCGAGCTTCAGCAGGACGCGAGGCAGACCACAGGAGAAATCGCCGAGAAGGTCGGCCTCTCCGCATCTCCTTGCTGGCGGCGTATCGACCGGCTGGAGCGCGACGGCTTCATCACCGGCCGGGTGGCGGTCGTCGATCGCCGTAAGGTGGGCCTCAACGCCCAGGTTTTCGCGCAGGTGAAGCTGAACGCGCACGGCCGCTCCCATCTCGACGAGTTCGC
>DASSTK010000010.1:0-2168 GCA_035707945.1 Sphingomonas sp. | reverse complement strand
CGCACGCAGCCGTGGCTGAGGCTTCGGTCGTCCTGCGCGAACAGCTCCTTCTTGGGCGTGTCGTGCAGATAGATCCCGTCGCCGTCGGGCAAGTCGAACTTGAACCGGCCGAGCGAATTGGCGGGGCCGGGCTTCTGCCGGACCTTCACGACTGCCGTCCCCGCGGCGACCGCCTTCCAGTCGACGGCGTCGGGTGAGAGCGGCTGCGGATTGGCGAAGCTCGAAACCACTTCGTAGCCCTGCCTGTTGAGGTACGCGTCGCCTTCCTTGAGCACGCGCGGCGCGATCACCTCCTGGGCGACCTCTCGAGTGACGTGCCAATAGGGGTTCAGCGTCTCATAGTTGATCGCGCTCCGGAGCTCGGGCGTCGGGCTTTCGGGCTTGCCGACGATCACCCGCATCGAATCCTGAACGCGGCCGTCCTCGATCATGTACAGGCGCGCCGAGGCGGCATCGACGAGCACGAACCGGCCGTGCTTCGGAATTTGGGCGTTGGGCAGGAAATCGACGTAGAGCTGCGGAGCGATCGCGCCCGCCGTCGGCCCCAGCGCCGGGTAGAACCAGGCCAGGCCCAGGCCGGCGGCCGCAAGGGTCATGACGGCGCCGCCCGCGATCAGATAGCGGCGCTTGTGGGAAGTGCTTGCGCTCATCGGTGTTGCCCCCGCTGATCAGCGCAATTTACGACGAAATCCGGGTGAGGGCCAGTCCAGCGCCTTGGCGGATGGGGTGGGATTCGAACCCACGGACGCTTGCACGTCGCCGGTTTTCAAGACCGGTGCCTTAAACCACTCGGCCACCCATCCATCGCGATCGGCGTCGGCATATCGTCCGGAGCGGCGGGCTGTGCAAGGCGCGCGGTGAACCATGCTGGCCGGATGGGGGTTATGGCCTCTAGCCTCGGATGTAGGGAGGAGCGCGTAATTGTCGGGGATCAGCAGTTGGTTATGGGTCGCGGCATCGGCCGCGTCGGTGGGCTCCGCCGCTCCGGTGGACACGTCCCCGGCAGGAGTCGCGCCCGAGGTCGCGGCATCCGCGGCGGCCGCCCAATCGTCGAGCTACAGCTGGGAGACCTACAAGACCCGCCTCGCCGCGCTGGCAAGGCTCCAGGGCGTGCGCGAGCAGACGATCCAGGCCTATGTCCCGGGTCTCGACATCAACGAGCGCGTGATCGAGCTCGAGCGCACCGAGCCGCAGGCGCGTTCCTCCGGCGGAGTGGTCGGCGCCCTCGCACCCTATCTTCGCCGCCACGTGACGCGTTCGCTCGTTTCGCGCGGTCAGGCCAATTATCGCGACCACTACTCCAGTCTGCAGCGCCTGGAGGCGCGCTATGGAGTGGATCCGGCGGTGCTGATGGCGATCTGGGGGCATGAGACGAGCTATGGCGCGGTCACCGGAAGCACCGACCTCCTGAATGCGCTCGCGAGCCTCGGTTACTATGGCCGCCGACGGGCGATGTTCGAGGACGAGTTCGTCGCGGCGCTGAAGCTGATCGATCTCGGGGTGCCGCGGCGGCAGCTCAAGGGCAGCTGGGCGGGCGCGACGGGTTATCCGCAGTTCATGCCCACCGTGGCCCTTCGCTTGCGCGCCGATGGCGACGGAGACGGCTATGCCGACATCTGGGATAACGAGCTCGACGGCCTCGCCTCGATCGCGACCTATCTGCGCGATGCGGGGTGGAAGCCGAACGTCGCCTGGGGGATCCCGGTGCGGACGCCCTCGAACCTCAATCGCCAGGCGCTGGTGTCGCGAATCACCGCGCCCCGCTGCCCCCAGGTCTACCGGCGGCTCAGCCGCTGGCTCAGCATGCGCGAGTGGCGCGCGCTCGGCGTCACCCCGGAGGGCCGGTCCCTTCCCGACAACGAGATGGCGAGCATGATCGAGCCCGACGGGCCGAATGCCACCGCTTATCTACTCACCACCAATTACCGCGCCATCCTCGATTACAATTGTTCGAATTTCTACGCGATTTCGGTCGGAGTTCTGGCGGACGAGATTGCGCGGCGATAGACAGGGGCTCTCGCCAGCCTGAATCAGGGGATCCGGAAAGTTTCGATGTCGCGCACCATTTTCCTTGCCACCGCCGCCTCTGTCCTTCTCGCGGGGGCCGCCTTCGCCGCGGCACCTCAGTTCGATACGCCGGCGAAGGTCGCCTATCTTTACGACGTCAA
>DASSTK010000009.1:0-5640 GCA_035707945.1 Sphingomonas sp. | reverse complement strand
AATGTCGTCCATAACCTCCGGCTAATTGAATGGGACCGCCCCACGGCGGGCGCGGACTGGGCGCGCCGCTTCGACGAGGCGGCGATGGCGCGGATGGCGGAGGATCCCTCGGCGGTCCTGAAGCTGGCCGAACATCCCGATTATGCGAGGGCCGCGCCCACGCCCGATCATTTCCTTCCTCTGATCTACACCGCCGGGATCGCCGCGGCGGCCGGGCAACGGGCGCAACCCTTGATTCACGGCTATTCGCTGGGCTCGCTGTCGATGACCAGCTACAATGTCGGGCCGGAACTCGATCTGCCGGACGAAGCCACGAGCCGGGCGGACCTTCCCCTTGGCGCGCCGCCCGATCAGACCAATATCTAGCGCGGCAGCGGCAAGCCGTTTCCAGCATACTGGACACCGCATCCATTATAATGCACTAGAAGCGCACCCACTCCAGCGAGGCGATGTCCTGTGCCGAGCAGCTTCTACGAACGCATTTCCACCGAGCTTGCGGCGATCCATGCCGACGGCCTGTTTAAGCCCGAGCGCATCATCCAGTCCCGCCAAGGTCCGGCCGTGCAGGTCGGCGGGCGCGAGGTGCTGAACTTCTGCGCGAACAACTATCTCGGCCTCGGCGGGGACCGGCGCATCGTCGACGCCGCCGAGGCGGCGACCGAGCGTTGGGGCGCGGGGCTCGCCTCGGTGCGCTTCATCTGCGGTACGCAGGAGATCCACAAGGAGCTGGAATCCGCGATCGCCTCCTATCTCGGCCGCGAGGACGCGATCCTGTTCGCCGCCGCCTTCGACGCCAACGGCGGCGTGTTCGAGCCGCTGCTGGGCGAGCAGGACTGCATCATCTCCGACAGCCTCAACCACGCCTCGATCATCGACGGGGTGCGGCTGTGCAAGGCGGCGCGCAAGCGCTTCGCCAACAGCGACATGGACGAGCTCGAAACCCGCCTCAAGGAAGCCCGGGCGGAGGGCGCGCGCACCATCCTGATCGCCACCGACGGCGTCTTCTCGATGGACGGCCATATCGCCAGGCTGGACGCGATCACCACGCTCGCCGAACGCTATGACGCGCTGGTCATGGTGGACGACGCCCACGCCACCGGCATCATCGGGCCGGAAGGGCGCGGATCGGGGGCCTATCGCGGCGTCGAGGACAGGATCGACATCCTCACCGGCACCTTCGGCAAGGCGCTGGGCGGCGCGATGGGCGGCTATATCGCCGGTAAAAAGCCGGTGATCGATTTGCTGCGCCAGCGGGCAAGACCTTATCTTTTCTCCAATTCGCTCGCCCCCGCCATCTGCGGCGCTTCCTTGAAGGCCATCGAGATAGCACGCGGACCGGACGGGGAGGCCCTGCGCGCCAGGCTCGCCCGCAACGCCGAACGCTTCCGCGCGGGCATGGCGAAGGCAGGGTTCGATCTGATCGAGGGCGAGCATCCGATCATCCCGGTGATGCTCTACGATGCGCGCCTCGCCCAGCAGCTCGCGGCGAGGCTGCTCGAGCTCGGTGTCTATGTGACCGGCTTTTCTTTTCCCGTGGTGCCCAAGGGGCAGGCGCGCATCCGGACGCAGATGTCGGCGGCGCACGAGGACGAGCATATCGACCGCGCGCTCGCCGCCTTCGCCAAGGCCGGTCGCGAGCTGGGAGCCGTGAAATGAGCGCCGCCCTGAAATCCGTCGACAGCGCCGCGCCGGCCATGCGCGGCCTCGCCAAGCTGGAAGCCCGCGAGGGCATCTGGATGACGCAAGCCCCCGTGCCCACGCCCGGCCCGGAGGATGTGCTGATCCGCGTCCGTCGCACCGCCATCTGCGGCACGGACATCCACATCTACAATTGGGATCAGTGGGCGGCGAAGACGATCCCGGTGCCGATGATCGTCGGCCATGAGTTTTCCGGCGAGATCGTCGAGATCGGATCGGAGGTCACGCGCAAGCTGGAGATCGGCCAGCGCGTCTCGGGCGAGGGCCATATCATCGACATCAACTCGGCGGCCGCGCGCGCCGGGCGCTTCCACCTCGATCCGGGCACGAAGGGCGTCGGCGTCAACCGGCAGGGCTGCTTCGCCGATTATCTGTGCATCCCCGCCTTCAACGTCGTGCCGCTGCCGGACGAGGTGAGCGACGATGTGGGCGCGATCCTCGATCCCTTCGGCAACGCCGTCCACACCGCTCAGCAGTTCGATCTTCTGGGCGAGGATGTGCTGGTGACGGGCGCGGGGCCGATCGGCATCATGGCCGCCGCCGTCGCCCGCCACGCCGGCGCGCGATCGGTGGTGCTGACCGACGTGAACCCCACCCGCCTGGAGCTTGCCACCAAGCTCGCCGACATCCGCCCGGTCGACGTGAGCAAGGAGGACCTGCGCGACGTGATGGCGGCCGAAAAGATCGCCGACGGCTTCGGCGTGGCGCTCGAAATGTCCGGCGCGCAGCCCGCCATCGCGCAGGCGATCGATACGCTCAAGATGGGCGGTAACCTCGCCATGCTCGGCATCCCCTCCGGCCCGATGGAGGTGGTGTGGACCAAAATCATCATGAAGGCGCTCACCATCCGCGGCATCTACGGCCGCGAGATGTTCGAGACCTGGCGCAAGATGCTGGGCCTGATCCGGGGCGGGCTCGATCTGGAACCGCTGATCACCCATCGCCTGCCGATGGAGCGCTTCCAGGAAGGTTTCGACGCGATGCGCTCCGGGCAATCGGGGAAGGTCGTGCTGAGTTGGTGAGCATGCCCTCTCCCGTTCGTGCGAGCGGCTTCAGGCGATAAGCCCGTCCAGCACCGCCAGCCACGCCTCCGCCGAGGCCGATCGCCGGTGCCGGTCGAGGAAGGCGGCAAGCGGGGCTTCCTCCGGGCCGGGTGCGGCGGCGGCGGCGAGCATCGCGGCGGCGAGCGCTTGCGGCTCGGGCGCGGCGATGCGGCCGAAGGAGGGGTGGGCGAGGATTTCGGGGAGGGCCGGGGTGGATGGCGTCGTCACCACCGGCACGCCCGCCGCGATCGCCTCCACCAGCACCGCCGGATAGCCTTCGAACAGCGAGGTCGAGAGCAGCAGGTCGGCCTCCTCCAGCAGGGGCGCGATATCCGGCACATGACCCGCGAAACGGACGCTCTCCGCCAGCCCGAGCGATCGCGCCAGCGCTTCCAGCTTGCCGCGATCCGGCCCGTCGCCCGCGATGGTGAGGCGCGCCTCGGGCCGATCGAGCGCCGCGAAGGCGCGGATCGCCAGCTCGGTCCGCTTCTGCGCCACCAGCCGCCCGGCGCAGAGGATGCGGGGTGCATGGCGGGAGGGGCGGCGCAGGCGGGCCACCGCGTCGTCCTCGACATTGGGCTCGCCCACGCACAGCAGCGGCGTGCGGCCCACCACCGGGCGGGCTTCCCGAGCCAGCGCCGGCGACATGGCTATCAGCGCGGCGAGGCGGCCGCACCGCCGCCGCATCCGCCACGCGAAGAACAGGGTGCGCGTCAGCCCGCGGCCGCGCCGATCCAAGGGATTGCTGAGCTTGCACACCATCGGCACCGGCGAGCGGCCGATCGCCGCCAGCACCGGCAGGTGGAAATTGCCCGGCCCGACCAGGATATGCGCACCCATCCGGGGCAGCGCCTCCGCGACCGCCCGGCCGAGCCTGCGGCGCGATCCCGGCCCGCGCGGGATGGCGGGCCGCATCTCCACCACCCGCACATAAGGGCCGACCAGCGCGCGCGTCGGCCCCTGCTCGCTGCCGCACAGGATCGTCACCAGCCGTCCGCGCTCCGCCCAGGCGTTGGCGAGGCGCACCATCACCCGCTCGGTCCCACCGCCCGCGAAATCATGGAGAATGATGGCGATATGCCGCGCCCGAACATGCTCGACGGCGAGGGAAGGAAAAGCTCTTGCGTTCACGCTGTTCCTTCCGGAACGAGAGGGGCCACTCCCGACCGGGGCGGCGCTTACACGCGCCGCCACGCCTGGGCATGTGAATTAACAGTAAGACGGCGCCCATCTTCGTCGACCGTAACAGGAGCAGCTTTTCCGCATGCCGACGATCCTCACCGTCGCCGCATATTGCGCGGCGCTCATCCTCGCCGGCCTTGGGAGCGAGACGACGGCGACGATGATCTGGTATGCAGCCGTGCAAAGTTGATGCAGCTGAGGACAATGTGGGAGAGCTGATCGTTTTTTTCGGACTGTTCGCCGCGATAGACGTCGCCGTTACGGTTGGCTTCTGGATCGTCGTCGGGCATCGTCTGGCGAGACGAAATGCGTTCGCCGGAATCATTGCGACTGCATCCCTCGTGCCCTCTCTCATTCTACTGTATTTTATCTTTCTGATGTTTGTCGTTCCTGACGGTCCTCCGCCCAATGACGCCAAAGGCTTGGCGTCGATGCTGCTCATCGGCATGTTTATTGGGTCGATCCCGATCAGCGTTCTCGCCAGCATCGTTTCGGCGGATCGCTCCAGAATAAGCTAAGATCTCGATATTCTCATGGGGCATCGCCCTGCCACTCGCCAGCCAATAGAAAGCAATCGCGCATGCTGACGATCCTCGCCGCCGCCCTTGCCGCTGCCGCATCCTGCGCGGCGGCCGCCGATCCGGCGGCCCTGCTCGCCGCCAACCGCGCCGCGACGCTCCGGCCTTCCGCGCCGGCCGACGGCACGCTGACGAGCCGCTACGCCTATCATGCGCCCGGTATGGACGGGACGAGCACCACCATCGTCGATCTCGCCACCGGACGCTATGCCGAGGAGGATGCGGTCGGCCCGACGACGGGGGCGGACGGTTTCGACGGGCGCACGGCCTGGATGCGCGATCTTTCCGACTTCGTCTCGCCGCAGGCGGGCGGGGACAAGCGCCAGCTTGCCGTCAACGAAGCCTATCGCAACGCGAACCTCTGGTGGCGCGCGGATCGCGGCGGCGCACGGATCGAGCCGATCGGCTGCGGCGGCATCCGGGTGACGCCGGAGCGCGGCAAGCCGTTCGAGGCCTGGTTCGATCCCAAGACCCATCTGCTCGCGCGCATCGACGAGACGCAGAGCTTCGGCTCCTCCACCGAAACCCGCTTCGCCGATTATCGGCGGGAGGGCGGCCGGATGCTGCCCGGCGCGATCACTATCATCACCGACGCCGCGCCGGACAGCGCGCAGACCATGACACTTCGTCAGGCCGCCTTCTCGCCTGCGCGGCCGGCTTCCGCCTACTCCATGCCGACCGCCGAACCGGCCGACTGGACGCTGCCGCCGTCCGGCGACGTTACCCTGCCGTTCAGGCTGCTCAACAACCACATCATCGTCGATGCGAAGGTCAACGGCCGCGGGCCGTTCCCCTTTCTCGTCGATACCGGCGGACATGACATCGTGACCCCGGCGACCGTGAAGGCGCTCAACCTCGATTCGCGGGGGCAGGGTCAGGCTGGCGGGGCGGGCGCGAACACCGTCACCAACGGCTACGCCCATATAGATAGCCTCGATGCGGGCGGCGCGAAGCTCCGCGATCAGACGGTGGTGACGCTCGATTTCAGCCCGGTCGACGTCGAAGGGCTCCAGGTCGGCGGAATGCTGGGCGTCGAATTCTTCGAGCGCTTTGTGGTGCGGATCGATTATGGGGCGAAGACGATCAGCTTCATCGATCCGAAACGCTTCGGCCCGGTGCAGCAGGCGCAGGCCGGAACC
>DASSTK010000008.1:0-2713 GCA_035707945.1 Sphingomonas sp. | reverse complement strand
GACGCCGGGGGGGTAGTGCGTGCGCTCATGGCGGCGCCGGGCCAACTGCCGGCGCTGGTGCGAACCGCGCTCGACGCGCGGCGAGCCTTTCGGGCGTTAGCCCGCTGCCGCCGTCTGATCGGTGCCGGTCTTTGCTTCCCGGATCTCGGCTAGCTTGCGCTCCACATGGCGCGAGAAGACGAATTGCGCCGGGCGCTGGTTGGCGAGTGGAATCTCCGGCGCGGTCGGGCCGGTGGTGCGCACGCCGCGCATGCTGACCGACAGCGCCTTCAGCGGGTGGCTGACGGTATCCTCGACCGCCGTTGCCTCGAAGCCGCTGTGCACCATGCAGTCCGAGCATTTCTCGTAATTGCCGGTGCCGTAAGAATCCCAATCGGTTTCTTCCATCAATTCATTGAAGGTCTTGGCATAGCCTTCGCCCAGCAGATAGCAGGGCTTCTGCCAGCCGAAGATGGTGCGCAACGGCATCGACCAGGGCGTGCATTCGTAGGTCTGGTTGCCGGCGAGGAAATCGAGGAACAGCGGCGAGTTGGTGAAACTCCAGCGCTTCGCCCCCTCCCCGCGCGCGAACACGTCGCGGAAGAAGCTCTTGGTGCGCTCGCGGCTGAGGAAATGCTCCTGATCCGAGGCGCGCTCATAGGCGTAGCCGGGCGAGATGGTGATCTCGACCCCCAGCCGCTCCATCTCGTCGAAGAAGGCCGCGAGCCGCGCCGGATCGGCCCCGTCGAACACGGTGCAGTTCACCTGCACGCGGAAGCCCCGGGCCTTGGCGATCTCGATCGCCTCATGCGCGATCGTATAGACGCCTTCCTGGCTCACCGCCTCGTCGTGCATCGCCCGGTCGCCGTCGAGATGGATCGACCAGGTGAAGAAGGGCGAGGGCTGATATTCGTCGATCTTCTTCTTGAGCAAGAGCGCGTTGGTGCAGAGGATGACGAACTTCTTTTTCGCGATATAGCCCCGCACGATCCGGGGCATATCCTTGTGCAGCAGCGGCTCGCCGCCGGCGATCGAGACGGCGGGCGCGCCGCATTCGTCGATCGCCTCCATGCACTGTTCGTAGGAGAGGCGCTGGTTCAGGATCTCGCCCGGATAATCGATCTTGCCGCAGCCCTTGCAGGCGAGATTGCAGCGGAACAGCGGCTCCAGCATCAGCACCAGGGGATAACGCTTGCCCGAAAGTTCCCGGCGGACGGTGTAGGCGCCGATGCGCGCGGTTACGGCGAGGGGAAGGCCCATTCGATGATCCTCAGGCTACGCGGACGCGGGCGCCGAGGCGCTCGAGTGTCGGAGGCAGGCGGAATTGCACATTTTCCTCCAGTCCGTCGAGGGTTTCGACGCTGACCGGGCTTACCTTCCCGATCGCGGCGATCACGCTCTGCACCAGCTCCTCCGGCGCGGAGGCCCCGGCGGTGAGGCCGATCGTCTCCACATCCCCCAGCCAGGCGGGATCGAGCTGCGATCCGTCGGCGATCAGGAAACTGGGCTTGCCCATCTCCTCGCCGATCTCGCGAAGGCGATTGGAGTTGGAGCTGTTGGGGCTGCCCACCACCAGCAATATGTCCGCCTGCTCGCACAAGGCGCGCACCGCCGACTGGCGGTTCTGCGTGGCGTAGCAGATGTCGGACGTGTCCGGCCCGGTGACGTCGGTGAAGCGCGCCTTCAGGGCCGCGATAATCGCGCGGGTGTCATCCACCGAAAGCGTCGTCTGGGTGATGTAGGCGATGGGCGCGTGCGGATCGAGCGGCAGCGCCTCCACCTCCTCGGGCGTGCCGACCAGATGCACCGGCCCGTCGATCTGGCCGAGCGTGCCCTCCACCTCCGGGTGCCCGGCGTGGCCGATCAGCACCAGCGTCCGCCCGGAGGCGACATAGCGGCGGCCCTGGCTGTGGACCTTGCTGACCAGCGGGCAGGTGGCGTCGATCACCGGCAGGCCGCGCGCCTCGGCGTTCTTCTGCACCGTGCGGCTGACACCGTGGGCCGAGAAGATGGTGACGGCGCCTTCCGGCACCTCGTCCAGCTCCTCGACGAACACCGCGCCCTTGGCCTTCAGCGTATCGACGACATGGCGGTTATGAACAATCTCATGCCGCACATAGACGGGCGCGCCCACGCGATCGAGCGCCTGATCGACGATATCGATCGCCCGGATCACGCCCGCGCAGAACCCCCGGGGCTGTGCGAGTATCACCTTCATATCCGCCCTTTCGCCGCGCGGCGCACCGCATCCGTAACAGTCTTCGAACTTAAGGTCCGAAGCCGGGCGAGAAAAGGCCCTGTAACGTTACGATCGAGTCACGTTGGGGAAACCGCCCGCCGCCTCGATTGTTCAGCCCCGGTTGCGCTTTCCCGTGCCAGGGGAGAAGAAACGTCCTTCGAGGTTGAGCCCATGAGATTGTCGATCGCCCTTTCCGCCCTGCTTCTCGCCGCGCCCGTCGCCGTCCAGGCGCAAGCCGCCGATCCCGCCGCGGCCCGCATTTCCGCCTATGACGACGCGGTGATCGGCATCGCGAAACAACATATGTCGCTGGCCCAGCGCGCCGATCGTTTCGAGCCGGTGGTGCGACATTTTTACGACATGCCGGGAATCGCGGCGCTGGTGGTCGGCCCCGCCTGGTCCAAGACTTCGGCGGCCGAGAAGAAGCAGGCGATCGAGGCGCTCACCCGCCATTCGGCGGTCAGCCTTGCGCGCAACTTCAAAAGCTATGACGGC
>DASSTK010000007.1:0-5845 GCA_035707945.1 Sphingomonas sp. | reverse complement strand
ACAGCATGAACATGCCGCAGCCGCTGATGGACCGCATGGAGATCATCCGGCTCGAAGGCTATACCGAGCAGGAGAAGGTGGAGATCGCGCGCGCCCACCTGATCCCCAAGCAGATCGAGGCGCACGGCCTGAAAGATGGCGAGTTCACGCTGACCGACAGCGGCCTCACCGGCCTGCTGCGCTATTACACGCGCGAAGCGGGCGTTCGCACGCTGGAGCGGGAGATCGCGCGGCTTGCGAGAAAGGCGCTGCGCCGCATTCTCGAAGGCAAGGCCGAGACGGTGACGATCGACGAGGATAATCTCGCCGAGTTCGCGGGTGTGCGGAAGTTCCGCTACGGCGTTTCCGAGGAGGAGGACCAGATCGGCGCCGTCACCGGCCTCGCCTGGACCGAGGTGGGCGGCGAGCTCCTGACCATCGAATCCGTCACCGTGCCGGGGAAAGGCCAGATTTCCACCACCGGCAAGCTGGGCGACGTGATGAAGGAGAGCGTGCAGGCCGCCTTCTCCTTCGTGAAGGCGCGCAGCCCCGTCTATGGCGTGAAGCCCAGCCTGTTCGCCCGGCGCGACATCCATATCCACCTGCCCGAAGGCGCGGTGCCCAAGGACGGCCCTTCGGCGGGAATCGGCATCGTCACCGCGATCGTCTCCACGCTGACAGGCGTGGCGGTGCGCCGCGACGTGGCGATGACGGGCGAGGTGACGCTCCGCGGCCGCGTGCTGCCGATCGGCGGGTTGAAAGAGAAATTGCTGGCGGCCCTGCGCGGCGGCATTCGCACCGTATTCATCCCGGCCGAGAATGAGAAGGATCTGGCAGAGATACCGGATTCGATCACCGGCGGGCTCGAGATCGTGCCGGTCCGGCACGTCGACGAGGTGCTGGCGCGCGCGCTGGTTTCTCCGCTGACCCCGATCGAGTGGAGCGAATCCGACGAGCTGGCCGCCGAGCCCGCCCCCGTCATCGTCCAGCGCGGAGAAGGGGGCGGAGAGCCGGTAATCCGCCACTGAGGTGAACGGTTTGTCGCAATCGGCGACCGACCGTGCTTGACTCCCGGCGGATTAACGTCGTTTCTCTTTGACAGGCGGGTTTTGGCAGGGCTTAGTGCCGGCCGGCTCACGCCGGACAAATCAACCCGGACAGGTACAGGGGGTCCTAGAAGCATGAACAAGCAGGAGCTCATCGGCGCGGTTGCGGAAACGACAGGCCTGAGCCGGAGCGATGCCGGCAAGGCGGTCGAGAGCGTTTTCGACAGCATCAGCGGCGCGCTGAAAAAGGGCGACGAGGTTCGCCTCGTCGGTTTCGGCACTTTCTCGGTCAGCAAGCGCAAGGCCTCCACCGGCCGCAACCCGCGCACCGGCGAGCCGATGTCGATCTCGGCTTCCACCCAGCCGAAGTTCAAGGCCGGCAAGGGCCTGAAGGACGCGGTCAACTAAGACCCGTTTACGGCGGATTACGGGCCGGCGCTTCCGCTGCGGCGGAGACGCCGGCCTTCCGCGTGGCGGCCTTTTGGCGGCCCCTTCACAGCTTCTTCGGCGGAGCCGGATCTTCGCTCCGAAGAGGCTGGACAAGCGGCGGCCCGCGCGCTAGCCGCACCCGACCGGCGGACATCCCGACGGTAAGCCACGGGCTCGCCGCGAGCCTGTGAGATTTCGACGACGTGGGCGCGTAGCTCAGCGGTAGAGCACACCCTTCACACGGGTGGGGTCACAGGTTCAATCCCTGTCGCGCCCACCACGTCGCCAGATGATCCCCTCACTTCGCGCCCCCCGATCATGCGCCCGCTCAGATAGCAGGCCAGGGGTTTCGCGCGTGTAACACAGACGGACGGGACTGGTTCCCGGAAGAGAATCATCCCGTGCTGACATCCCGCAAGCGTCGTCCTCGCTCCGGCGGTTTTTCGGAAAGGCCGCCCATCGCCATGATTTCCTCGCGCACCTCGGCGCGGCGCTCATGGATCGAGGCGATCACCGGGCCGACGGCGACTCCCAGCGCCGTCAGCACCGCCTCGGACAATTGTAACGATGATTCGAGCTGCTCGGGAACCGCATCGGTCGCGCCGGCGCGATAGAGTTCGGCGGCATGGCGGGAATCGCGCGCGCGGACCATGATCGGCAGAGCGGGAAAACGGGCGCGGGCGAGCCGGGTGAGGCGGATCTGCTGAACGGGATCATCCATCGTCAGCACCAGCGCGCTCGCCTTCTCGAACCCCAGCTTCTCCAGCATCTGCGGGCGGCTGGCGTCCCCGAACAGCACCGGAATGCCTTCCGCGCGCGCCGCGCTCACCGTATCGATATCGGCATCGACAGCGAGAAAGGGGCGGTGATATTCGGCGAGAAGCCCGGCCACGACATGCCCGACCCGCCCGAAGCCGACGATCAGCACCACGCCCGGCGGCGCTTCCGCCGCCGTCGCGTCCACCTCGCGCGCCTCGCGCCGATCGACCCGCCGCGCCACATCCTGGCCGAGCCGGGCGAGCAGCGGCGTGATGGTAAGGCCGATCGCCGTGACGGTCTGCCAGAAGTTTGCGGTCGAATGCTGGACGAGCCCCGCCGCCTGGGCTGTGCCGAGCACGATCAGCGTGGTTTCGGAGGGCGAGGACATGAGCAGCCCGGTTTCCGCCGCCACGCCCTTGCGCGCGCCGGCGAAGCGCAGCAGCGCCGCCGTGACGATGGCCTTCACCAGCACCACGCCCGCCACCGCGATCGCCAGCTCCAGCCAGTGCGCGCCGATCGCCCTCAGATCGAGCCGCATGCCCACGGTCAGCAGGAAGACGCCGAGCGCCAGCCCCTTGAAGGGGGCGGTGATCGTCTCGACCTCCGCATGATATTCGGTTTCGGCGATCAGCAGCCCGGCGAGCAGCGCGCCCACGATCGGCGACAGGCCGGAAGCGGCGGTCGCGATCGAGGCGAGGATCACGGTCAGCAGGCTGATCGCGAGGAACAGTTCGGGATTCTTGGTGCGCGCGGCTTGCGCGAACAGCGGCGGCAGGGCGTAGCGCCCGGCGATCACGAGGACGATGATGGTGACGCCGCCGCTCAGCAGCGTCCGCACCAGCCCCTCCCAGCCGCCCGAGGCGTTGGGCGCGAGCGCGGAAAGCGCAAAGATGATCGGCACCAGCGCCAGATCCTCGAACAGCAGCATGGCGAAGGCGCCGCTGCCCACCGCGCCGCTGGTGCCCACCATCGGCAGCACCAGCGCGGTCGACGAGAGCGCGAGCGCGAAGCCGAGCCCGAACGCGCCAGCCGGGGCCTGGCCCATCAGGGCGAGTACGCCGCCGATCACCGCAGCCGCCCCGATCAGTTCGCCCGCGCCGAGCCCGAACACCTGCCGCCGCATCGACCATAATCGCCGGAAGGACAGCTCCAGCCCGATCGAGAACAGCAGCATGACGATGCCGAACTCGGCGAAAGGCTCGATCGCGTGCGGATCGGTGATGGTGACATGATAGAGCCAGGGATAGGCCGGTTGCAGGCTGCCGAGCCCTGACGGGCCGACCGCGATCCCCACCAGGATGAAGCCGATCACCGGGCTGATGCGGAAGCGTGCGAAGGCGGGTATGACGATCCCGGCCGCGCCCAGGATCACCAGCGCGTCGCTGAAGCTGCTCGAATGAAGCGGACCGGCCATGCGCCAAAGAATGGCGTGAAACCGCGCAAAGCGCCAGTCGCAGCATGCGGGAGGATGACGGATGGAGAATAGCGAAGTCCTGATCGTCGGCGGCGGCCCGGCGGGAATGATGGCGGGATTGCTCTTCGCGCGCGCCGGGGTGCGCACGCTGGTGATCGAGAAGCATGGGGATTTTCTGCGCGATTTCCGGGGCGACACCGTCCACCCCTCGACGCTCGAGCTGATCGGCGAGCTCGGCCTGCTCGATCGCTTCCTCAGGCGCCCGCACGACGAGGTGCGCACGCTCTCCGCGCGCGTCGCCGGGCGGAAGATCGTCATCGCGGATATGGGCCATCTGCCGACCCGCTGCCGCTTCATCGCGCTGATGCCGCAATGGGATTTCCTCGATTTCCTGTCGGCCGAGGCGCGGCGCTACCCCGCCTTCTCGCTCGCCATGAACACGGAAGCTGTGGACCTGCTGATCGAGAGCGGCCGGGTGGCGGGCGTGCAGCTCAAGGAGGGCGGCGAGCTTCGGGCGGCGCTCACCATCGCCGCCGACGGGCGCGGTTCGGTGCTCCGCAGCAGGGCCGGGCTGCCGCTCCACGATCTCGGCGCGCCGATCGACGTGCTGTGGTTCCGGCTTCCCAAGGGCCGGAGCGCCGAGAATGAGACGGGCGGCGCGATCGGCGCGGGCACGATGATCGTGCGGCTCGACCGCGGCGATTACTGGCAATGCGCCTATGTCGTGGCGAAGGGGCAGGCGGATGCGATCGAGGCGCGCGGGATCGAGGCGTTCCGCGCCGGGCTCGCCGCCGCCGCGCCCGAGATCGCGGACGTGGTGAACACGCTGGAAAGCTGGGATCAGGTGAAGCTGCTCTCCGTCTCGCTGGATCGGCTGAAGCGCTGGTCGCGACCGGGGCTGCTCGCGATCGGGGACGCCGCGCACGCCATGTCGCCGGTGGGCGGCGTCGGCATCAATCTGGCGATCCAGGACGCGGTGGCCGCGGCCAACATCCTCGCCGCTCCGATGGCGCGCGGCGAGAAGATCGATTCCCTGCTGGACAAGGTGCGGCAGCGGCGGATGCTGCCGGTCAGGATCATCCAGGCGATGCAGCGTGCGATCCACAACCGTGTGCTGCGTCCGCTGATCGAGCGCGAGACGGCGCTGGACAAAGTCCCCTTCGCGCTCGCCCTGTTCGATCGTTTCCCCGTCTTGCGCCGCATTCCGGCGCGGCTGGTCGGGCTCGGCGTGCGGCGCGAACATATCCGCTCGCCCGATGCGGGGCAGGCGAGGGGCTGATCGTCAGCGGGAGGAAGGATCCTCCCGCTTCCACTCGCCCGAGCGGCCGCCCGATTTGGCGAGCAGGCGCACCCCTTCGATCACCATGCCGCGATCGAGCGCTTTCACCATGTCATAGACGGTGAGCAGCGCCACCGAGACGGCGGTGAGCGCCTCCATCTCCACGCCGGTATTGTGGGTGGTGCGGGCGGTGGCCGTGGCGGTGACGCCCTCCTCCTCTAACGTGAGTTCGAGGGTGACGCCGGAGAGAGGCAGGGGATGGCAGAGCGGGATGAGATCGGCGGTGCGCTTGGCCGCCATGATGCCGGCGATGCGGGCGACGGCGAGGACGTCGCCTTTCTTCGCCGTCCCCTCCCGGATGGCGCGGGCGGCTTCGGTCGACATGGCGATCCGGCCCGTGGCGGTCGCCTCGCGGACGGTGGCGGGCTTGGCCGAGACATCGACCATGCGGGCGGAGCCGGATTCGTCGAGGTGGGTGAGTCGCGTCATGTCTCAGCTGCCCATAGGTGCATAGTGCTCCCGCGAAGGCGGGAGCCCAGGGTTCCGGGTACACCGCCCAGCCACTCCGGGCTCCCGCCTTCGCGGGAGCACATGGCTTGTTTCGAGCTGCGGCGTGACCTTCATCTTAGCCCACCATCGCCCGCGTCGCCGCTTCGAGATCGGGTTGGCGCATCAGGGTTTCGCCGATCAGGAAGCGGCGGACGCCGGCCTCCGCCAGCCGATCGAGCTCGGCGCGCGAGGCGAGGCCGCTTTCGGCGACGATCTGTATCCCTTCCGGCATCAGCCGGGCGAGGCGTTCGGTGCGGCTTATGTCCACGGAGAAATCGCGCAAATCCCGGTTGTTGACCCCGATCAGGGGCGAGCGGCGCTTGAGCGCGCGTTCGAGCTCGGCCTCGTCATGCACCTCGATCAGCACGTCCATGCCGTGATCGATCGCCG
>DASSTK010000006.1:0-3303 GCA_035707945.1 Sphingomonas sp. | reverse complement strand
CAACGCGGCGCGCGGGTTGCGTATCTTGTCCGAAGTCCAGCCTTCGGCGAACTGGCGAAGCGCGGCATCCTCGACGGGAAGATCGACCTGGAGCGTGACGAGCTGGTCGCCGCGCCCGCCGCCCGTCTTGTGGAAGCCCTTGCCGCCGAGCCTGAGCACCTTGCCCGAGCTCGATCCCTTGGGGATGGTGAGCATCACCGGCCCGTCCACCGTCGGCACCTTCACCTTGGCGCCCAGCACCGCCTCGTCCAGCCGGATCGGCAGATCGAGGCGCACGTCGTCGCCGTCGCGGGTGAAGAAGCGGTGGGGCTGCACCTCGATGGTGACGATCGCGTCGCCGGGGCCGCCCGGCCCCGCCTCGCCCTGGCCGGGAAGGCGACGCTGGGTGCCGGTCTCGACGCCGGCGGGAAGCTTCAATTCGATCGTCTTGCCGTTGGCGAGGGTGACGCGCTGGGGGTTGAGCGCGGCGGCGTCCTCGAACGAAACCGAGAGCCGATAAGCGACGTCCGCGCCTTTCTGCGGCGGCGGCGGGCCGCGCCTGCGCGCACCCGCGAAGGGGCCGCCTCCACCCCCGCCTCCGCTGAACAGATCGTCGAAGATGCTGCCGAAGTCCGCGCCTTCGCCGGAAAACTCGAAGCCCGCCGCCCCGCCCGGCCCCGCGCCGGGGCGGAAGCCGCGCCCGCCGCCGAAGGGATTGCCGCCGCCGCCCGCGCCCGCGCCGAAGCCGAACGGGGCCTTGGGATTGCCCTGATCGTCTATCTCGCCGCGATCATATTGGGCGCGCTTGTCCTTGTCGGAAAGCAGATCATAGGCGGCGGTGACGGAGGAGAAGCGCTCGGCCGCCTTGGGATTGTCCTTGTTGCGATCGGGGTGCAGCTCCTTGGCGAGCTTGCGATAGGCCGATTTGATCGCCTTCTCATCGGCGTTCCGGGCCACGCCCAGGGTCTGATAGGGATCCGCCATATGCTCTTCTGTATCGTTCTCGTGCGCCGAACCAACTGTTGCCGATTTGCAACAGGCGAGATGTGCGCTCGGAACGCCTAACGCAAGAGGCTTACGAAAGGTATGAGAACCGTATGAGCGACGATCCCTTCACCCTGTTTGATAGCTGGTTCGCCGAAGCCAAGGCGCACGAACCCAACGAGCCCAACGCAATGGCGGTGGCGACGGCGGATGCCGAGGGGCGGCCGTCCGTCCGCATGGTGCTGATGAAACGGCACGATCGGCAGGGCTTCGTCTTCTATACCAACCAGGAGAGCCGCAAGGCGGGCGAGCTTGCCGTTCATCCCCATGCGGCGCTTCTGTTCCACTGGAAGACGCTGCGGCGGCAGGTGCGGATCGAAGGGCCGGTTTCGATCGTCGACGCCGCCGAGGCGGACGCCTATTTCGCCAGCCGCGCGCGCGAGGCGCAGATCGGCGCGTGGGCGGCCGACCAGTCCCGCCCGCTCGAATCGCGTGGCGTCTTCGAGGCGCGTTACGAGGAGGTGAAGGCGCGCTACGAGGGCCGCGCGGTGCCGCGCCCGGCCTGGTGGGGCGGCTACCGCGTGACGCCCGAACGGATCGAGTTCTGGAGCGATCGCCCCCACCGCCTCCACGAACGCCGCTTGTTCGTGCGCGAAGGCGAAGGCTGGCGCGAAGGGCTGCTGTATCCGTGACCTCCGGCGCCGCCCGCCTCAATCAGCGCGCTGCCCTGGCCAGCGTGTCGATGGCGATCGTGCTGCTCGTCGCCAAGGGCTATGCGACGGCGGCGACCGGATCGGTGGCGATGCTGGGTTCGCTCGCCGACACCGCCCTCGATCTCATCGCCTCGCTGGTGACGCTGTGGGGCGTGCATATCGCCGGGTTGCGCGCGGACGAGGATCATCGCTTCGGCCACGGCAAGGCCGAATCGCTCGCCGCCCTGTTCCAGATGATGCTGATCGCGGGTTCGGCGATCGCCATCGCCTGGCGCTCGATCCTGACGCTGATCCGCGGCGCTGGGGCGCATAACGCGGAGACGGGCATCCTGATCTCGGTGTTCGCGGGGGCGGCGACCGTTGCGCTGCTCGCCTATCAGCGCCATGTCATCGCTCGCACCCGATCGGTCGCGATCGGGGCGGATCACCTTCATTATCAGTCCGATCTCGCGCTCAACTGCGCAGTGATCGTGGCGCTGCTGCTCGATCGATACGCCGGCTGGCATGCCGCGGACGGGCTGTTCGGGCTCGCCATCGCGCTGTGGCTGGGCTGGAGCGCGTTCCGATCGGCGACCCAGGCGATCGATCAGCTCATGGACCGCGAATGGCCCGAGGCGAAGCGCCGCGCCTTCCTCGATGTCGCCGCCACAATTCCGGCGCTGGCGGGCATGCATGATCTCAGGACGCGCACCAGCGGCGCGCTCGATTTCGCGCAGTTCCACATGGCCTTCCCGCCCGAGACGACGATCGCCACCGCGCATGAGGTGATGGAGGAGATCGAGGCGCGGCTGGCCGAGACCTTTCCGGGGCTGGAGGTGCTGATCCACCCCGATCCGGCCGGCCATGTCGACGCGGAAGGCGCGCTGCCCGCCGCCATCGCCGAAAGGAGAGAGGTTTGAGGATTCCCTTCACCCAGGTCGACGCCTTCGCGGATCGGCCTTTCGCCGGCAATCCGGCGGCGGTGATGCTGCTCGACGGCTGGCTCGACGATGCGACGCTCCAGCATGTCGCGGCCGAGAACAACCTCTCCGAAACCGCCTTCCTCGTGCCCGAGGACGGGAACGCCGCGGACTACGAACTGCGCTGGTTCACCCCCTCGACCGAGGTGGTGCTGTGCGGCCACGCCACGCTGGCGAGCGGGCATGTCGTGCTTTCGGCCGAGCGAGGGCGGGAACGCGTGCGCTTCAGTACGCGCAAGGCGGGGATGCTGGAAGTGGCGCGTGAAGGTGACGGCTATGCGCTGGCGCTCCCGGCCTGGGCGCCAAACCCCAAGCCGCTCCCCGCCATCGTCGCCGCGCTGGGGCTGGAGGGCGCGCGCGAGACGCTGTGGCATCCGCACGGTTACGGGCTGATCGTGGTGGAGAACGAGGAGATGGTGCGCGGCCTCGCGCCCGATTTCCGGGCGCTGGCGGCTGAAGGGGATATCCTCACCATCGTCACCGCCCCCGGCCGCGATGCCGACGTGGTGAGTCGCGTCTTCGCCTGCGGCGCGGGGATCGACGAGGATCCGGTGACGGGCTCCGCCCATGCGGTGATGACGCCCTATTGGGCCGAGCGCCTCGGCCGCAACCGCTTCACCGCCTTCCAGGCCTCTCCGCGCGGCGGACGGCTGGAGTGCCGGCTGGAA
>DASSTK010000005.1:0-4225 GCA_035707945.1 Sphingomonas sp. | reverse complement strand
CGCCGCCTCGTTGGCGGCGTTGAGCACCGCCGGACGCGCGCCGCCCTCGGTCAGCGCGGCGCGAGCGAGCGCGATGGCGGGGAAACGCTCCTCGTCCGGCGCCTCGAACTCCAGCCTGGCGACGGCGGCGAGATCGAGCGGCGGCATCGGCGTCGCCATGCGATCCGGCCAGGCGAGCGCGTGGGCGATGGGGGTCCGCATATCCGGCGTGCCCAGTTGGGCGAGCACCGATCCGTCGACATATTCGACCATCGAATGCACCACCGACTGCGGATGGACGAGGATATCCAGCTTGTCCGCGCCGACCGGGAACAGGTGATGCGCCTCGATCAGTTCGAGGCCCTTGTTCATCATCGTCGCCGAATCGATCGAGATCTTGGCGCCCATCGACCAGTTGGGATGCTTCACCGCCTGCGCGGGCGTGACGGGACGCATCTGCTCGCGGCTCCAGGTGCGGAACGGGCCGCCGCTGGCGGTGAGGATGATGCGGCGCACCCGGCCGGGCTCCGGATCATAGCACTGGAAGACGGCGTTATGCTCCGAATCGACCGGCAGCAGCCGCGCGCCCGCGGCCTTGACCGCGCCGAGCATGACCGAACCGGCGGACACCAGCGATTCCTTGTTGGCGAGCGCCACCGCCTTGCCGCGGGCGACAGCCGCCATCACCGGCTCCAGCCCGGCGAGGCCGACGATCGCGGCCATCGTCCAGTCCGCTCCGCGCGCCGCCGCCTCGATGATCGCGTCCGGGCCGGCGGCGACATCGGTTTCCGCGCCCGCCAGCGCCTCCTTGAGCTCGGCGAAGCGGCTCTCGTCGCCGATCACCGCCAGCTTCGCGCGCGTCCGCCGCGCCGCCGCCGCAAGGCCTTCCACGTCGCGATGCGCGGTCAGCGCCTCGACGGCGAAGCGATCGGGCTCGCGCTCGATCAGATCGAGCGTCGATGTGCCGATCGAGCCGGTCGCGCCCAGGATGGTGATGCTGCGGGTCATGCCGTCAATACTCCGCTCGATACGATCAGAGCGACGATGCACGCCACCGGCACCACCCCGTCGAGACGATCCATGACCCCGCCGTGCCCCGGCAGGAGGCGGCCTGAATCCTTGACACCAGCACGTCTTTTCATCGCGCTTTCGTAAATGTCGCCGGCCTGCGCGGCAAGCGCCAGCAGGCCTGAGAAGGCGGCGAGCCGCAGCGGCAGGTGCAGGATGTGCGCCAGGCCGATGCCCGCGATGATCGCGGCCACAGTGCCGCCGATCAGCCCGGCCCAGGTCTTGTTCGGGCTGAGTACCGGCGCGAGCCGGGGGCCGCCGACCTTCCGCCCCACGAAATAAGCGCCGATGTCGGTCGCCCACACGATCGCCAATGTCCAGAAGGCGAGATCGATGCCGTCATACTGGCCCTGGATGTAGAAGAGCGCGAGCGTCGGCAGCCCTGCGTAAAGCATCCCCATCGCCAGCTTCGGCAGCCGGGTGAAGGTGAAGACCGCCAATGTGGTGGCGATCAGACAAATCCAGGGAGCCGCATTCGTAACGTCGAGATGGTCGTTGCACAGGATGAGCGGCGGCAACATGCCCACGAAAGCGATCCACATCTGCCATCGTTCCGCCCGGATCAGGCTGGCCCATTCGGCCAGCATCAGCAGCGCGGCGGCGGTGAGCAGGGCCCAGAAGGGCGTCTTGCCGTAAACGATGCAGAACAGCGCCACCAGGATGAGGACAAGCCCGGTGAGGGCGCGGAGCGGCAGATCGGAACGGCGCGGCGAAGGCGCGGCCGTCATAGCCCCCCGTAGCGCCGTTCGCGCCGGCCGAAGGCCTCACAGGCGGCGGCGAGCTGCTCATGCCCGAAATCGGGCCACAGCGTATCGACGAACACCAGCTCGGCATAGGCCGCCTGCCACAGCAGGAAGTTGGAGAGGCGCTGCTCGCCCGACGTGCGGATCAGCAGATCGAGCCTGGGGAGGCCGGCGGTGTCGAGCCGCGCCTCGATCGCGGAATCGTCGAGCGCGTCGGGATCGAGCTCCCCCGCCCTCGCCTCGCGCATCAGCCGGCGCGCGACGCGCAGCAGCTCGTCCTGCGATCCGTAGTTGAGCGCGATCGCCAGCGTCAGACGGCTGTTGGCGGCGGTGCGCGCCATCGCATCATCCAGCATGGCGACCAGATCAGGCTCCAGCTTGCGATAATCACCGATCACGCGGATGCGGACGCCGTTGCGCTCCAGCTCGGCGAGCTCCGCCTTGATGAAGTGGCGCAGCAGCCCCATCAGGTCCGCAACCTCGGCGGCGGGGCGACGCCAGTTCTCGGATGAGAAGGCGTAGAGCGTCAGCACTTCCAGCCCGATTTCGCCGGCCTTGCGGACGATCCGACGCACGGCGTCGACGCCGCGACGATGGCCGGCCGCGCGCGGCAGCCGGCGCGCTTTCGCCCAGCGGCCGTTGCCGTCCATGATGATCGCGACATGGCGTGGAAGCGGGATATTTGCGCCCGAACCAAGCTCTTCCCCGTTCGTATCGAGCGAAGCCTGTCCCGAGCTTGTCGAGACACGTTTCTTCTTGTCACGTCCCTCGACTTCGCTCGGGACGAACGGATTGCGAGAGGTGATCCGAGCTATGCTCACTTGCCGAGGATTTCCTTCTCCTTGGCGGAGGTGGCGGCGTCGATGTCGGCGATGGTGGAATCGGTCAGCTTCTGCACCTCTGTTTCGTGGCGCTTGCGCTCGTCTTCGGAGAGGCCGTGCTTCTTCTCGTCGTTCTTGAGCGCGTCCATGCCGTCTCGCCGCACGTTCCGCACCGCGATGCGCGCCTTTTCGGCATATTGGCCGCAGAGCTTGGCGAGTTCCTTGCGCCGCTCCTCGGTCAGATCGGGGATGGGGAGCCTCAGCGTCTGGCCGTCGACGATCGGGTTGAGACCGAGCCCCGCCGAGCGGATCGCCTTGTCCACCGGGCCGACGTTCGAGCGGTCCCATACCTGCACCGAGAGCATCCGGGGCTCCGGCGCGGAGACGGTCGCCACCTGATTGAGCGGCATGTTGGCGCCATAGACCTCGACATGGATCGGATCGAGCAGCGCGGTCGAGGCGCGGCCGGTGCGCAGGCCCTGGAGATCATGCTTCAGCGATTCGACCGCGCCGGCCATGCGGCGCTCGAGATCGGCCTTGTCGTAGGCGGGTCCAGCCATCGGTTCAGTCTCCGTTGCGCACGATCGTCGCGGTGCCTTCGCCGGCGAGCACGCGGGCGAGATTGCCCTGCTCGCGAATGTTGAAGACGACGATCGGGATGTTGTTGTCGCGGCAGAGCGCCACGGCGCTCGCGTCCATGACGCGCAGGTCGTCGGAAAGGACGCGGTTGAAGCTTATTTCCTCATAACGCTTGGCGGCGGGCGCCTTCTTCGGGTCCGCGTCGTAAACGCCGTCGACCGAGGTGCCCTTGAACAGCGCGTCGCAGCGCATCTCGGCGGCGCGCAGCGCGGCGGCGCTGTCGGTGGTGAAGAAGGGATTGCCGGTGCCGGCGGCGAAGATCACGATCCGGCCCTTCTCCATATGCCGCTCGGCGCGGCGGCGGATGAAGGGCTCGCAGACCGAGGCCATCGGAATCGCGGACTGGACACGGGTATCGACGCCGATCTGCTCCAGCGCGTTCTGCACCGCGAGCGCGTTCATCACGGTGGCCAGCATCCCCATATAATCGGCGCTGGTGCGATCGAAGCCCTTGGCGGCCGCGGCGAGGCCCCGGAAGATGTTGCCGCCGCCCACCACGATGCAGAGCTGGTGCCCCGCGCCCTGGGCCGCTGCGATCTCGCCGGCGACGCGGGCGACGGTATCGGGATCGATGCCGAACTGCCCCGGCCCCATCAGCACCTCGCCGGAAAGCTTCAGGAGGATGCGATTGAAGCGCGGCCGGTTCATGCGGTCGGGAAATCCGTGTCTGGCGAGAGGTGCCGGCACCTTAGAGGCGGCCGCCCCGCCTGCCAAGCGGGGTGGAGTCGATATGGCGATGCTCAAATCCAAACCGTTCGCCCTGAGGAGCCATTGAGCTTGTCGAAATGGCGCCTCGAAGGGCCCTTCGAGACGGAGCTTCGACTTCGCTCAGCCCCTCCTCAGGGCGAACGGAAGAAATTCGGACAAATCAGGCCTTCGGCCCCGCGCCCGCGGCCGCGGCGACTTCGGCGGCGAAGTCGCTCTCCTGCTTCTCGATGCCCTCGCCGAGCTGGAAGCGGACATAATCCTTCAGCA
>DASSTK010000004.1:0-3023 GCA_035707945.1 Sphingomonas sp. | reverse complement strand
CGGCTGGCTGGTCGTGCTGCTCAGCACCTTCCTCATCAGCCATTTCGAGCTGTTCGGCCTGAAGCAGGTGTGGCTGAACCTCGCCGGCCGCGCGCCCGAGCCGCCGCGTTTCCGCCAGCCGTTCTTCTACCGGCGGGTGCGGCACCCGATCTACAGCGGCTTCTTCCTCGCCTTCTGGGCGACGCCGCACATGACGCTGGGCCACCTGATCTTCGCGCTCGGCATGTCGGCCTATATGCTGATCGCCATCCCCTATGAGGAACGCGATCTCGTCACCGCCTTCGGCGAGGATTATCTGGCCTACCGCCACGATGTCGGCATGCTCGCCCCACGTTTGCGGAGGCGGGTCTAACCGGACCGCGATTTATAGGATCAGTTCACCCAACCCGTTCGTGTCGAGCGCAGTCGAGACACCTCTTCGAGCGCAACGAGAGGCCTCGGCTGCGCGGAGGGGCCCCTCGACTACGCTCGGGGCGAACGGGGTTGGGACCGCTGCCGGCTCTGCGCCTCAGATGACGTGCGGTTCCTTTTCCACCAGCCAGGTCTGGCCCTTGCTGATGAGCTTCTGGAGATCGGGCTGCTTGCCCTCGGCGGCCGCACGGTTCTGCTCGACGACGGCGCTCTCGAAGGTGGGCGCGGGATCGCAATAGATGACGCCGAGCGCCACCGGGAAGTCGCCCGACGGCAGCTCGACCAGCATGTGCGCGATCGTGCGGTTGGTCTCGTCGTGGGCGAGCACGCCCGCCGCCTGCCAATCGCCGTCCGTCACCTCGACCATCCTGAGCGCCAGCGTGTCGGCGTCGAGCGCCAGGCCTTTCGATCCGCCGTCGAACAGCATAGGTT
The DNA here is from genome assembly GCA_035707945.1 of Sphingomonas sp. GTDB lineage: Bacteria > Pseudomonadota > Alphaproteobacteria > Sphingomonadales > Sphingomonadaceae > Solisphingomonas. The sequence continues at coordinate 2,180 of DASSTK010000004.1, read as the reverse complement.
TGCCGTTCTCCAGCCAGAGCTGCTTGGCGGCGGCGTTCTTCTTCTCGGTGAAGGCGGCGAACACCTCGTCATTATAGACGATGCAGTTCTGGTAAATTTCCACGAAGCTCGCGCCCTGGTGCGCGTGGGCGGCCTTGAGCACTTGCGGAAGATTCTTGTGAACATCGATGCCGCGGGCGACGAAGCGCGCGCCCGATCCCAGCGCGAAGGCGCAGGGGACGGCGGGGCGGTCGACCGATCCGAAGGGGGTGGAGGGCGAGCGCGTGCCCACCCGCGAGGTCGGCGAATACTGCCCCTTGGTGAGCCCGTAAATCTCGTTGTTGAACAGCAGCACCTGGCAGTTCAGGTTGCGGCGCAGCAGGTGCATGGTGTGGTTGCCGCCGATCGAAAGCGCATCGCCGTCCCCGGTGATGACCCACACGTCGAGCTCCGGATTGGCGAGCTTCACCCCCGTCGCGATCGCCGGCGCGCGGCCGTGAATCGTATGGAAGCCGTAGGTCTGCATATAATAGGGGAAGCGCGAGGAGCAGCCGATGCCCGAGACGAACACCGTGTTCTCCGGCCGCGCGCCGATCTCCGGCAGGGTGCGCTGCACCGCCTTCAGGATCGCATAATCGCCGCAGCCCGGGCACCAGCGGACCTCCTGGTCCGACTCCCAGTCCTTGGGCTTGGTGGTGATGGGCGTCATGTCGTTCATCGGTGTTTTCCTCGATCGTCATGCCGGCGAAAGCCGGCATCTCGTGCCGCATGAGACCCCGGCGAAAGCCGGGGTGACGTTTCAGGTGGCCAGCGCCTCCTCGATCGCCGCTTCGATCTCGGCGATGCGGAAGGGTTGGCCGGAGACTTTGTTGAGCGGTTTGGCGTCGACCAGGAACTGATCGCGCAGCACCGTCTTCAATTGGCCGGTGTTCATCTCGGGCACGATAACCTTGTCGAAGCTCTTGAGCAGCTCGCCGAGATTGGCCGGGAAGGGCCAGACGTGGCGGATATGGATATGGGCGACGTCATGCCCCTTCGCCCGCGCCCGGCGCACCGCCTGATGGATTGCGCCGAAGGTGGAGCCCCAGCCGACCACCGCCAGCTTCGCCCCCGCCTCGCCCAGCGCCGTCGCCTGCGGGGGGATATGCCGGGCAATGCCGTCCACCTTGGCCTTGCGCGCGAGGGTCATGGCGTGGTGGTTGGCGGGATCATAGTCGATATTGCCGGTGCCGGCGCGCTTCTCGATGCCGCCGATGCGGTGGAGCAGACCGGGCGTGCCGGGCTTCACCCACGGCCGTGCGCCCTTCGCATCCCGCTCATAGGCAAGGAAGGGCTCGCCCTCGGCGGGCGGTTCGGTGCGGAACGTCACCGGGAAGGGCGCGTAGCCGGTCATGTCCGGCACCTTCCAGGGCTCGGCCGCATTGGCGATATAGCCGTCGGTCAAGAGCATCACCGGCACCATGAACTGGGTGGCGATGCGGCACGCCTCGATCGCGCACTCGAAGGCGTCGGCGGGGGACGCGGCGGCGATCACCGGCATCGGCGCGTCGCCGTTGCGGCCATAGACCGCCTGATAGAGATCGGATTGCTCCGTCTTGGTCGGCAGGCCCGTCGAGGGTCCGCCGCGCTGCGAATTGACGATGACCAGCGGCAGCTCGGTCATGATCGCCAGCCCGATCGCCTCGCCCTTGAGCGCGATGCCCGGACCCGACGAGGAGGTGACGCCGAGCTTGCCCGCATAGGAGGCGCCGATCGCCGAGGCGACCGCGGCGATCTCGTCCTCCGCCTGGAAGGTGGTGACGCCGAACTCCTTGAGCCGGGAAAGATGGTGGAGGATCGCGGAGGCAGGCGTGATCGGATAGCCGCCGAAGAACATGTCCACATTGGCCAGCTTCGATCCGGCGACGAGGCCGAGCGCGATGGATTCCGCGCCGGTGACGGTGCGGTAAAGCCCCGGCTCGGCGGGCGCTGGGGCGATGCTGTGCTGCCGGAGCCCGGCCACGCCCCCGCCGATCTCGGCCGTCTCGCCGAAGGCGTGGCCGGCGTTCAAGGCCGCGATATTGGCCTCGGCCAGTTCGGGCGCTTTGGCGAACTTGTTCTTGAGCCAGTCGACGATGGGCTCGCGCGGGCGATCGAACATCCAGAGCGCCAGCCCCAGCGTCCACATATTCTTGCAGCGCAGCGCCTCCTTGTTGCCGAGG
>DASSTK010000003.1:0-3382 GCA_035707945.1 Sphingomonas sp. | reverse complement strand
CTCGACCTGTTCGGCCGCATCCGCCGCGCCGTGGAGGCCGCCACCGCCGACGCCGAGGCGACCGCGGCGGCGCGCGACGAGGTGAAGGTGACGGTGGCGGCTGCGGTGACGCGCAACTACGCCGCCGCCTGCTCGGCCAACCGCACGCTGGATGCGACGCGGCGGGTGTTGACGATCGAGCGCAGGACGCTCGACGCCACGCAGCGGCTGTTCAGGGGCGGGCGCGGCACCGCCTTCGACGTGACCCGGGCGCAGGCGGCGGTGGACCAGAGCGCGGCGGCGATCCCCTCGATTCTCGCGCAGCGGCAGGCCGCGCTCTATGCGCTGGGCGCGCTGCTCGGCCGCGCGCCGGCGGATTATCCCAGGGCGGTCGAAAGCTGCGCCGCGCCGCCGACGCTCAAGCAGTTCCTGCCGATCGGCGACGGCTCCGCGCTGATCCGCCGTCGGCCCGATATCCGCGAGGCCGAACGCGAACTCGCTGCCGCCACCGCGACGATCGGGGTGGAGACGGCGGGGCTCTATCCCAGCGTCAGCCTCGGCGGATCGGCGGGGCTGGGCGGCCCCTTTTCCGGCATCGGCGGCGGATCGAGCTTCGGCTTCAGCCTCGGCCCGCTGATAAGCTGGAGCTTTCCCAATCGCGCCGTCGCCCACGCCCGCATCGCCGAGGCCGGCGCGGCGGCGGAGGCGGCGGAAGCGCGCTTCGACGGATCGGTGATCGAGGCGCTGCGCCAGACCGAGACGGCGCTCGACGCATACGCCCGCGCGATCGAGCAGGTGCGCGATCTCGCCCGCGCCCGCGACAGCGCCGCGAAGGCTGCCGACCAGGCCGACAAGCTGTTCCGCTTCGGCCGCACCGATTTCCTCTCGGTGCTGAGCGCGGAAGCCAATCTCGCCAACGCGGAAGCGACGCTCGCCCAGACCCGCGCCGCGCTGGTCGACCGCCAGATCGACGTCTTCCTCGCGCTCGGCGGAGGATGGGAGGCCTGAAGCTCTCATTGAAAGATGCGTCATGCCGGACTTGTTCCGGCATCCACGGTCGGACTCTTCCATCGGCCGCTGGCATGGCGGCGCGGTGGATGCCGGGACGAGCCCGGCATGACGATAATACAGCGTCCGCCTAGGCGAACACTTCCGCCAGACCCGGCATCGCCCCGCCCTCGCGGATGCGGCGGAGTTCGACGTAGAGGGACGTGCTGAAGCCGACGCCCAGCAGGCCCGTAATGGTTGCGACCGCCATTTGCACGACAACCGAAACAGCGAAATGCCCAGTAATCTGATCCTGTTCCAGCTTCGCCATCGGCCACAGCACAATGGCCGCGATGAGCCCAAGAAGTATGACGATGAGGAGGATTCTGCCCCTCGATCCCACACTCAACTCACGGCTGCGCCGGAGTGCGCCGAAGATCGAGTCCCCTTCCGTTACAAGGGCCACCATTGCCGCCAGCCAGCTCAGCCACAGGATTACGCCGGGAATAAGGAACAGCAGGGATGCAAAACCTACGCCGATTGTCATCACGATAGTCAGACCGATCACGGGCAAAATATATTTCGGAATGGATGTGGCCGCCTGTCGAAAAGTGATCTCCGCTCCTTCCTGTTTTTTCACCAGGAACAAAATGGCCGGAATGTGAAAACACAGGCCGGCGACAAATAATCCCAGACCCGTCGCCAGTTCAAACTCGAATCGCGGCCATAAGGAGGCAAGATAAGCTGGATCACCCGGCTGCGGCAAAGGAGGAAGGGACACCCAGTAATGGGTGATAATGGTGGCGATACCGCGCGCGCCGCCTAACACCGCGATTGCGAGCAAAATGACGGGCAAGTTCCCGCGGCCGAGCACGGAGAACGTCCCCCCGAACACCCGGCCGATATCCAGCGGCTCGGCCAGATAAGGCCGCTCGCGGCGCGAGCGGAGCCAGAGCCAGACGCCGAGCACGATGATCGGCCCGAGTAGAATGAATGCGATTATCACCAAATGCATCGATGCCCCCATCGACGATGTTTCCCCGAACCGCACTGTTCCCGAACCCGAACGGCCTGTCCAGCGGATCGCGCTTGTCAGCGGGGGCCAAGCCTTTAAGCTCGCCATGCCGCATAGGCAGGGGGTGGCGAGCGCGTGACGGGGCACGGGGCAGGCGATGGAGCGCGCGCGGCGGGCGACGCCTTCGCGCGCGCCCATGCCCGGCTGCTCGCCGATCGCTCGATCCAGTTCGATCTGCCGAAACGGGCCGAGCCGCACATCCCCGAATGGCTGAAGGCGCTGGGGCGGCTGATCGAGGCGGCGTGGCCGGTGATCCGGGTGCTGGTGTGGTTCGCGGTCGCCGCCCTGCTGATCGCGCTCGTCTGGATAATCGCCAGCCGGTTCCTCGACGTGCGTTTGCCCTGGGCGAAACGGGGCGAAACGAGCGAAGCCGAGCCCGAATGGCGGCCCGAGGCCGCGCCCGCCCGCGCGCTGCTCGCCGAGGCGGACGCGCTGGCGGCGCAAGGGCGCTATGGCGAGGCCGCGCATCTCGTGCTCGAACGCTCGATCGAGGATATCGTGCGGCGGCGGCCCAAGCTGGTCCGCCCCGCCACCACCAGCCGCGATCTCGCCCATGCGCCCGAGCTTCCGGCCGCCGCCCGCCCCGCCTTCGCCGCCATCGCGCAGGTGGTGGAGCGCAGCTTGTTCGGCGCGCGCGCGGCCGATCGCGAGGCGTGGAGCCGGGCGCGCGCGGCTTACGCCGATTTCGCGCTGCCGGGGAACTGGCGATGAGCGGGGCGAGCGCGGCCGCCCAGCCCTTCAACCCGCGCGTCGTGCTGCTGATCGTGGCGGCGGCGCTGATCGCCTTCATCGCCTTCCTCGCGCTCGCCGCCTATGCGCCCGATTTCCGATCGGGCCGCAACGGGCAGGCGCACGCGCTCTCCGTTTCGGGCGACGGCTATGCCGGGCTGGTCCAACTGACGAGGGATGTCGGAGCCTATCCGCTGCTGGTCCGCGACGAGGCCGGGCTCGCGACGCAGGATCTGCTGATCGTCACCCCGCCGCCGATGGGTGATCCGGACGCGCTGGACCGGCTGCTCTCCTTTCGCGGGAATGCGCCGACCCTGATCGTGCTGCCCAAATGGGCGACCGTGCCGATGCCCGGCCGTTCGGGGTGGGTGCAGGCGATCGGGGCGGTTGGGACCGGCGCCTCCGCCCTTTCGAAGATCGCCCCGCATCTCGGGCTGGTCACCGGAACCGACCTGCCCCCCGCCTCCCGCCTCCCGAAAGGCGTGCCGCGCCTCGCCCGCGCCCGGATCGGCCGCCAGGCGCTCCAGCAGCGGCTCAGCGGGAGCGGCTTCACGCCGGTGCTGCTCGACGCGAACGGGCGGGTGGTGATCGCCGCCATTCCCAATCTGCCGA
>DASSTK010000002.1:0-5421 GCA_035707945.1 Sphingomonas sp. | reverse complement strand
TCCACGGCAGGCTGACATTGCCCGCCGCGAGCCCCTGCGGCGTCTGCACCTTCATCGCCAGCTCGAAATAGGTGGTGGTGCCGTCAGGGCCGAAATGGACCTGCTGATCCTGGAGAAGAAGCCGGACGGCCTGTCCATTCGATTTGCCGTCGTCGGCCGGAACGGCGGAGGGCTTCACTCAGGCTTCCGGCGGCCCGATCACCGGCTTGTCGGCCGCCCGTGCGATCCCCGCCGCCAGCACAATCGCCGCGCCGCACGCCAACCCCCAACGGACCCGCATCGTCTTCGCCCCTGTTCCCCGAGACGGAACGATACCGTTCACCCTGCCATTTTCAAACTCGTTCTTGCGGCCGGAGGGAGCAGCACTCCGAAACGCCTCTCGGCACCTTCGGCCATGCGGATTGTTACGGCCCCATGCGCGCCTTCGCCAAGCTGCTGGACGGCCTCGTCTATACCCGTTCGCGCAACGCCAAGCTCAAGCTGATCGCGGATTATCTGCGCGCCACTCCCGACCCCGATCGCGGCTGGGCGATGGCGGCGCTGACCGGCGCGATCGACCTGAAGGCGGTGAAGCCCGCCGCGATTCACGAGATGGCGGCGATGCGGGTCGATCCGGTGCTGTTCGGGCTCAGCCGCGATTTCGTCGGCGATCTCGCCGAGACGGTGGCGCTGATCTGGCCCAAGGCCGACGGCGCCGCCCCGGAAGTTGACGACGGCACGCTGCGCCTCTCCGCCGTGGTCGAGCGGCTGGCCGCCCTGCCGCGCGGCGAGGGGCCGCGGGTGCTGGCCGCCATGCTCGATCATCTCGATTCCTCCGGCCGCTACGCGCTCATCAAGCTCGCCACCGGGGCGCTGCGCGTCGGCGTCTCGGGCCGACTCGCCAGGACCGCGCTGGCCCAGGCCTTCGCCCTCGACGTCGACGAGGTGGAGGAGCTGTGGCACGGCCTCGCCCCGCCCTACACGCCGCTGTTCGACTGGGCGGAAGGCCGCGCCGGCAAGCCGCACGCCGCCGATCTGCCGGTGTTCCGCCCCTTCATGCTCGCCCACCCGCTCGAGGACGCGACCGTCGACCTCGCCGATTACGCCGCCGAATGGAAGTGGGACGGCATTCGCGTCCAGCTCGTCCATACAGGCGGCGAGACGCGCCTCTACAGCCGCGCGGGCGACGACATCACCGGCAGCTTCCCCGATGTGGCCGCCGCCTTCCACATCGAAGGCGTGCTCGACGGCGAGCTGCTGGTGCGCGGGGAGGCGCAGGGCGGCGAAGCGCACGGCGGCGGGGCGGCGAGCTTCAACGCGCTCCAGCAGCGGCTCGGGCGCAAGCTGGTGTCGGCCAGGATGCAGGCCGATTATCCCGCTTTCGTCCGCCTCTACGACATATTGTTCGAAGGCGCGGAGGATCTCCGGTCCCTGCCCTGGACCGAGCGCCGGGCGCGGCTGGAAGCCTTCGCCGCCCGGCTTCCGCCCGACCGCTTCGACATCTCGGCGCTGATCGAGGCGACGGATTTCGAGGCGCTGGCCGACATCCGCCTCGGCGCGCGCGACGCCGCGATCGAGGGCGTGATGCTCAAGCGCCGCGACAGCGCCTATGTCGCCGGACGCCGCGCCGGCCTCTGGTACAAATGGAAGCGCGATCCGCTGACCGCCGATTGCGTGATGATGTACGCCCAGCGCGGCCACGGCAAAAGATCGAGCTTCTATTCGGATTACACCTTCGGCTGCTGGACCGCGCCGCCGGGGGAAGGCGGCGAGCTGCTGCCGGTCGGCAAGGCCTATTCGGGCTTCACCGACGAGGAGCTGAAATGGCTCGATCGATACGTCCGCAACCACACCGTCCAGCGCTTCGGCCCGGTGCGCGAAGTGGAGAAAAGCCTGGTGCTGGAGGTGGCTTTCGATTCGATCCATGAATCGAAACGCCACAAATCCGGCCTCGCCATGCGATTTCCCCGCATCAGCCGCATTCGCCGCGACAAGCCCGCGCACGAGGCGGACCTGATCGCGACGCTGACAAGAATGATCGCCTGAAAATTTCGATTCGCACGCATCCCGGCGGCATGATAATTTCATCCGCCGCCTTGCCATGCGCAGCGTCCCGCGAGCGGCCCGTTGTTCACCCCACAGGATATGAGGAGAGTCTCCGATGAGGCTTTTGACATGGATGGCGTGCGGCTGTGCGGCGGCGGTTCTGGCGACGGCCTTGCCCGCCGCGCAACCTTCGGATGCGCTGGTCCAGCGCGAGGCGAGCTGGTCCAAGGCGCTGGTCGCCAGGGACGTGCCGGCCCTCAAGCAGATCATCGCGCCCGATTGGACAGGGCAGAACGAAACCGGGAAACGGACGACGCGCGATCAGTTCCTCTCCCTCATTTCCTCCGGAAAGCTGCGATTCAGCGCGATGAGCAACCATGACGTCCGCGCCAGGGTCATGGGCGATATGGCGATTGTTCAGGGCATGAATAGCGTGAAGGGCACCTACCAGGGCAAGCCGATCAACGGCGAGGCAAGCTGGACGGACGTGTTCCAGAAACGGGGCGGCCGGTGGGTGGCCGTCGCTTCCCAGAACACGCCCGTGAGCCTGAAGATGTGAACGAGGGTCCGGCCTGTCGCCGCCAGGGGCGCGTCAGGCCGGACCTTTCCTTCAAGTCGTCGAACACCGTCTTTCCTCCGGATGCATTCATCGGCGGTCAGCCGGTGACGATCCGGCCGTCTTCCACCTTCACCGGCCAGGGCGTCAGCGCCGCGCCCGCGCAGGGGCCGCCGAGGCAGGCTCCGTTCTCCACCGCGAACACCGCGCCGTGCCACGAGCAGACGATGTGCGCGCCGTCGGGGGCGAGATAATCGTCGAGTTGCTGCGCGAGCGGCAGGCCCGCGTGCGGGCAGCGATCGACATAGCCGAACACCTCGTTTCCCCGCCGCATGACGAAGCCGTGGAAACGTCCGGCGCGCATCTGGATGACGAAGCTGCGCGCCTTGCCGTCCGCGATCAGATCGAGCGGGCCGAGGGTGACGCCCGCCGGGGTGGCGAACAGGCGCTCGCCGGAAGGCTCGGTCATGCCCGGTCGGCGTCGGGCTGGCGATCCGGGTGGGCGGCGGCGACGGGGGCAAGCGCCTGCGCCGCGCGGGCAGCGGCGGCGACGCGCGGATAGGGGGAGAGGTCCGCCGAAAAGCGCTCGGCCGAATAGACCTGCGGCACGAGATAGCATTCCACCAGAGTCGGCCTGTCGCCATAGGCGAACGCGCCGCCATGCCGTGCGATCATCGTTTCCAGCGCCGCGAACCCGTCACCGATCCAGCGCGCCGCCCAGCGTTTGACCGCTTCGCCGTCGGCCCCGAACCCCGACCGTAGCGCGTTCAGCACGCGCAGGTTGTTGAGCGGGTGGATATCGCAGCCGATCAGCGCCGCCATCGCGCGGACGATCGCGCGCTCGTCCGGCTCTTGCGGCAGCAGCGGCGGATCGGGATAGCGCTCCTCCAGCCATTCGAGGATGGCCGGGCTCTGCGTCAGCACCGCGCCGTCCGCCTCCAGCGCGGGCACGAGGCCTTGCGGGTTGAGCGCGCGGAAGGCCTCGCTCCCCTGCACGCCCGCACGCAAATCGACCGGGCGCTGCTCGTAGGCCAGGCCCTTGAGGTTGAGCGCGATGCGGGTGCGATAGGAAGTGCCAGATCGCCAATAGCCGTGGAGGATCAGGCTCATCGCGGCAGCTCGGCCTTGGGGAAGCCGCCCCACACCGCGTCATAATCGGGCTGGGCGCGATCGAGCGCGTGGCGAGTCGGCCGGTAGGGCCAGCAGGTTTCCACCATGAAGGCCATCGTGCCTTCGATCTTGTGCGGCTTCAATTCCGCCTCGCTCGCCTTTCGCCAGCTCGCCAGATCGGGGCCGTGGCCGCCGAGCATGTTGTGGAGGCTCAGCCCCCCCGGCGCGAAACCCTCGGCCTTGGCGTCATAGGCGCCGTGGATCAGCCCCATCGCCTCGCTCATCACGTTGCGGTGGAACCAGGGAGGGCGGAATGTGCCCTCCGCCACCATCCAGCGCGGCGGGAAGATCACGAAATCGGCGTTGGCGCGCCCCGGCATGTGGCTGGGCGAGGTCAACACCGTGAAGATCGAGGGATCGGGGTGATCGAAGCTGACGGTGTTGATGGCGTTGAAACGGGCCAGATCATAGCGCCAGGGCGCGAGATTGCCGTGCCAGGCCACCACGTCGAGCGGCGAATGATCGAGCGTGGTTTCCCAGAGCGAGCCGAGGAACTTCTGGACGATCCGCGTCGGCTCGTCGCGATCCTCGAACCAGGCCGCGGGCGTCTCGAAATCGCGCGGGTTGGCGAGGCCGTTCGCGCCGATCGGGCCGAGATCGGGCAGGCGGAACAGGCTGCCGTGATTTTCCGCGACATAGCCGCGCGCCTCGCCGTCCGGCAGGCTCACCCGGAAGCGCACGCCGCGCGGGATGAGCGCGATCTGGCCGGGCGCTATGGCGATGCGGCCGAGTTCGGTGAAGAGCTCCAGCCGGCCCGATTGGGGAATGAACAGCAGTTCCCCGTCGGCATCGACGAAAACGCGATCCATGTCGCGATTGGCGGCATAGACATGCACCGCCACCCCTTCGAGCGAGGCGGGGTCGCGGTTGGCGAGCATCGTCGCCATGCCGTCGATCCAGTCCGTATCCGGCGCGGGCGGGGCTATCGGGTCCCAGCGCAGCCGGTTGGGGGCGAGCGGCTCGTCCACCGTGCCCGGCGCGAACAGCCGCGCGCCCTCGTAGCGGCGGAAGGGCGGATGCTCGGCCGAAGGCCGCATCCGATAGAGCCAGCTCCGCCTGTTCTCGTGACGCGGCATGGTGAAGGAGGTGCCGGAAAGCTGCTCGGCGTAGAGACCGTAAAGCGGCTTCTGCGGAGAGTTCCGGCCGACCGGCAGCGCGCCGGGCACGGCTTCGGTGGAGATGTGGTTGCCGAAGCCGGGAATATAATCCGTCACTCGCTCTCTCCTCCCTTCTCCCCTCGGGGAGAAGGATAGCGAAGCTTAGCCGCGAAGCGGCTTAGCGGAGGTTGGATGAGGGGAAGCGGCGCACAGCGCCGCGCGATTGCTGCGCAAGCGCAACCCCTCACCCAGCTTCGACCAGGCGGCGGAGCCGCCAAGTCTGCGCATCCCTTTCCCCTCGAGGGGAGAGGGAATACGGGTTACGCATCCACCGTGATGACGCCGCGGCGAATCTGGTCCAGCTCGATCGATTCGTACAGCGCCTGGAAGTTGCCGTTGCCGAAACCTTCGTTGCCCTTCCTCTGGATGATCTCGAAGAAGATCGGGCCGAACATATTCTCGGTGAAGATCTGAAGCAGGATGCCCTCGTCGCCCACCGATCCGTCGATCAGGATGCGGTTGCGCTTCAGCCGCTCCAGATCTTCGCCGTGGCCGGGCACACGCTTGTCGACC
>DASSTK010000001.1:0-3823 GCA_035707945.1 Sphingomonas sp. | reverse complement strand
CGACGCCGGGGCCGCAGGCGACCAGACTGTCCTCGGCATGGCATTCGGGGCAGGCGGCGGGCGGCGGCATGATGTGCCCGCAATGATGGCAGGCGAGCCGCGCCGTCAGCCGGTGCTCGACCATCCAGGCGGTGCAATTGGGGCAGCGGAAGCGGTGCCCGCAATGGCGGCACAGCGTGAGCGGCGCATAACCCCGCCGGTTGAGGAACAGCAGCGCCTGCTCGCCGCGCGCGATCGTCTCGTCCAGCGCCTTCACCAGTATCGGCGCGAGCCAGCGCTGACGGGGCGGCGGGTCTTGCGTCAGGTCGATGATGGAAATCCCGGGCAATTGCGCCGCACCGTAGCGGCCGGGGAGTCTCAGCTCGCGATATTTGCCGATCTCGACCATCTGGCGCGTCTCGATCGCCGGCGTGGCGGAGGCGAGGACGACGGGAATGCTCTCGAACGACGCGCGCATCACCGCCACGTCGCGGGCGTGGTAGGTCACGCCGTCTTCCTGCTTGAAGCTCGTCTCGTGCGCCTCGTCGACCACGATCAGGCCGAGATCGCGATAGGGCAGGAACAGCGCCGATCGCGCGCCCACCACCACCTTCGCCTCGCCGCCCGCGATCGCGCGCCAGGCGCGGCGGCGCTGGGACTGGCGCAGGTCCGAATGCCAGGCGACCGGCAGATGCCCGAAGCGCGCCTCGAAGCGCTTGAGGAAAGGCTCGGTGAGCGCGATCTCGGGCAGCAGCACCAATGTCTGTCGTCCCGCTTCGAGCGCGGCGGCGATGCCTTCGAAATACACTTCCGTCTTGCCCGATCCGGTCACGCCGTCGAGCGACATCGGATCGAAGGCGCGGACACGGACGGCGGCGGCGATGGTTTCCGCCGCGTCGCGCTGCTCGGGGGAAAGCTCGGGCGGCGCGTGGGCGGGATCGGGGGTGGGGAAGGGGTCGTCGACCGCCACTTCCACCGCCTCGATCGCGCCGACCTTCACCAGCCCGCGGATCACGCCGTCCGACACGTCGGCGATCGCGGCGAGCTCGCGCACCAGCCCCTGCCGCTCGCCGATCCGCTCCAATGCCTGTGCGCGTTGCGGGGTGAGGCGATCGGGAACGAAGCCGGTGGCGCGATACTCGATCGCCGTCCGCCCGCCTTCCAGCGCGCTCGCCGAGGAGAGCGCCATCCGCAGCACCGCCGCCGGAGGCGCGAGATAATAGTCCGCCGTCCACTCGATCAGCCGGCGCAAGGGCGCGGCGATCGGCGGCAGGTCATAGACGCCGACAAGGTTGCGCAGCCGGTTGTCGCCGACCTCCTCTTGCGAAGGCATCCGCTCCGGCTCCCACACCACGCCCGCGATCTGGCGCGGCCCCAGCGGCGCCAGCACGATCGATCCGGGTTCGACCGCCATCTCGCGGGGCACGCGGTAATCGAGCGGGCCGAGGGCCGCATTGAGCAGCAGGACGCGCGCGCGGGACATGCCCCGTCCATCGGGGATAGCGTGCGGGCGCGCAAGCGCCCGGCTGTCGGGAAGCTCAGGCGCTCGCCAGCTTGCGCGCCTGGCTCCAGTGGGTGCCGACCAGCTCGGTCGCGCGCTCGAAGGGCACGGGGCGGCCGAACAGATAGCCCTGGATCTGGTGGCAGCCGAGCTCCTGCATCCGGATATAATCGTCCTGCGTCTCGACGCCCTCGGCGGTGATCGTCATCTGGAAGCAGTTGGCCAGCGTCACGATCGCCTGGATGATCGAGACGGTTTCGGGCCGCGTGGCCGCGGCGCGCACGAAGCTGCCGTCGATCTTCAGCTTGTTGAAGATGGTGCGGTTGAGATAGCCGAGCGAGGAATAGCCGGTGCCGAAATCATCCAGCGCGATGCGGACGCCGAGCGCGCGCAGCCGCCGCAGCACGTCGGTCGATCCGTCCGAATCGCGCAGGAACACGCTCTCGGTCACTTCCACTTCCAGACGGTTGGCGGGCAGCTTGGCGCGGGCCAGCGCGTCCGAAAGCATCGCCGGCACGCCCGGCGACTGGAGCTGGACGGGCGAAAGGTTGATCGCCACGCTGATCGGCGCGGGCCATTGCGCGCAATCGCGGATCGCGGTGCGCGCCACCCATTCGCCGATCTCGTGGATCAGGCCGACTTCCTCGGCCAAAGGCACGAACTCGGCGGGCGAGACGAAGCCGCGCACCGGATGCTGCCAGCGCAACAAGGCCTCGAAGCCGGTCACCTCCTGGCTTTGCGCGTCCACCAGCGGCTGGTAGTAGAGGCGGAACTGATCGAGCGAGAGCGCCTGGCGCAGATCGAGCTCGAGCTTGAGGCGGTTCTCCGCCTCCGTCTGCATGCTGCGCTCGAACGGACGATAGGTGCCGCGGCCGGCCGATTTCGCTTCGTAGAGCGCGAGGTCCGCCTTCTTGACGAGATCGTCCACGGTGTCGCCGTCCACCGGGCCGAAGGCGCTGCCGATACTCGCTCCGATTCGGACCGAAGTGGTGTCGAGCGGATAGGGTTCGGACACGCGCGCGATGATCGCTTCGGCCAGCTCGGCGACGATGCGGCGATTCTGCGCATCGTGCAGCACGATGGCGAATTCGTCGCCGCCGAGCCGCCCGACGATGCCGTGATCGGCGACCACTTCGCTCAGCCGCTCGGCGACGCTTTTGAGCACCAGATCGCCCTTGGGATGGCCGAACGTGTCGTTGACCGGCTTGAAGCCGTCCAGATCGAGCATCAGGATGCCGCAAGGCGTGCCCGAGGCGCGCGCGGCGAGCAGGCAATCGCCCAAAAGCTCGCGCATCCGCATCCGGTTGGGAAGCTGGGTCAGCATGTCCAGGCTGGCGAGCTGGCGCAGGCGGCGTTCGGAGCTGCGCGTCTCCGTCACGTCCGAGCAGCTTCCGCGATAGCCCAGGAAGGCGCCCGCGCTGTCGATGATCGGCGTGCCCGAGAAGGCGACCGATCGGTGTTGCCCGCCGCTGCCCAGCTCGATCTCGACGCCCGCGAAGGCGCTTCGCCCCAGCATCGCCGAGCCCAGCGCCGAATTGCCGCCGAGGAGAGCGGGCAGCGGCGCGCCGATCAGGCTCGCGGTGGGCTGGCCGAACAGGCTGCCGATGCCCGGCGTCGCATAGGTCAGCACATGGCTGCGATCGGTCTGCCACAGGCAGCTCGTGCCGCGCTCCTCATATTCGCGCATCAAACGGGAGGCGGCGCGCAGCTCGATCAACTGTCGCGCGCCCTCACGCGCCTGCCGGGCGGAAAGCACGGCGACGCGGCGGATCACGGCGAGAATGAAGCCGAGCTGGAACAGCACGAGCAGGCCGAGCGGAAGCGAATAGCGATCGCCCGCCAGATGGAGCGCCAGCGCCAGCGCGGCGGCGAAGATTCCCGCCCACGCGGCCGCCACCACCGGCGCGCCCGCCACCGCCAGCGCGGCGCACATCATCGCGCAGAAGGCCGCGCTCAGCACCGTCTGATTGTCGAGATCGAGCCCGGGGAAGGCGGCCACCGGCAGCGATGCCCAGATCGTCGCCACGATTCCCACCACCGCCGCCAGCTCGATCCGCGCGCGGCGGGGAATATCCCGGCCGAGATAGAGCAGCGCGCTCGTCTCGATCCGGCGGACCATCAGCCAGTTGCCGGCGATCACCATCAGCGACCAGCCGATCAGCAGCAAGGCGGAGACATGGCCCAGCAGGATGCCGGCGAGCACGAGGCCGCACAGCACGCCCGCGCCGGCCAGCAGCGGCGCGAAATGGGCAAGCGAATCGAGCCGCAACGCATGCACGCGCGCGGCGGCGTCCTTCGCCTCGTCAAGAATCTGCGCGGCCTGGCCGCCGTCGCGAAGGCGCC